>CAYQTY010000076.1:0-1232 GCA_964420535.1 uncultured Leptolinea sp.
TTCAATTGCCGGTAATTCCGCATCCATCAGGTGTGCCCGGTCGATACTCTCCCAGCGGCTGCGCGTGGATGTTCCTTTGGGAAGAAAAGCACGGTCAAAATCTTGAAAACGGCCAACACTGCCCACGATGGCGTCAATGGGAACCTGGCGCAGCCCGATATAATGCTGTCCCTTGGTGGGAAGCAGTTTGAGTACCTGGTCATACGGCAGGAGTTCATTGGATTGTCGGGTTAGCAAACTTATCACACTGCGCCAACCGCTCTTGCGGTGTGCCGAATCAAAATCGGATTGGGCGCGTTCTTTGAATGTTAGAGGTGAAACATCGTTGGGGTCTGGAGACATACTTTACTCCGGAACTAATTTTTCGCGATTGGAATATCTGTTACCTGATATCCGTAGGTATTGAGGATTTTGGTTTGACCCAGGAAGGTCAATTTGACGGCATCCTGTCGATACAGATGAACATGACCGTGAAGGTGATACGCAGGGTGAAAAACACTGTCAAACCAGCGGAAGGCTTTGATCCCCTGGTGAGGCCGGTCGTCCGCGTCATGGATGCCGGCAGGGGGGGCGTGGGTGACAAAAACATCAAGGAACCGGCCGTGCCGCACCTTATTCCAGAATAGCCCTGGAAGAAGCCGAAAGACATTCATCCACATCTCACGCTGAGAGTACTGGTATGGGCCTTTGTTGTACCGCAGGCAGCCTTCCACGCCGGCCATCAGCAGACCGGAAGGAGAGCGCGTCACCCGGCGGTGCAGGTTATGTCCGCCCAACGGAAATTTGCGTTCCCATTCCGTGCCGTATTCCACCACAGGCGCGTGATTGCCACGAACATAATATAAGGGCTTGTTCAACATGCTGATGATGTATTCAAGGTAATAGTAGGGCAGGTCCCCGCAGCCGATGACCACGTCAATGTCACTGAATCGGTCCACGATCTGCGGGCTGTATATCAAGTTCAATTCCACATCGCTGACAGATAGGATCTTCATCCGTCTACCATCCCAGCTGCGGTGACGGATGCCGCTGCAATCTGCCGGGTATGTGAGATGCTCACTGCCCATATGGTCAACCCCAGTTCGTCTGCCAGTTCCACCGCGTGTCCGTGTAACACAACTGATGGAGCGCCGAGGTTATCTGTCACAGTTTCAACATCCTGCCAGCGGATTTCACCGATACCACAGCCCAAAGCCTTCGAAACCGCTTCTTTCACGCAAAAGTATCCCGAA
>CAYQTY010000076.1:1255-3422 GCA_964420535.1 uncultured Leptolinea sp.
GCCGCCTGACCTAGTTCGACCGGAGTGAAGACTCGTTGTAAAAACCGCTGCCGGATCTTTGGATCAAGTTGCTCCAATCGCGAAATGTCCAGTATATCCAGGCCGGTTCGCAGAACCAACCGTGCCATCGGTTATTTCTCCGGGCCGGCGCTGATAATGGCCATTTTGTCAGGGTGGATATACATGCGGGCTGTTTCCAGCACGCTTTCCGGTGTTACGGCGTTCACAGTATCGGCATACCGCCGGTAATAATCGAGTCCCAGTTGGAAGCGTTCGATATTCAGTAACGCGCCTGCCACGCCGCCATTCGATTCCAAAGATAGGGGTAGCCGGCCAATGTAGTTGGCTTTGCTGTCTGCCAGTTCTTCGGCGGTCACCGGTTCGGCGGTGAAGCGTTTGAGCTCTTCATGAACCAGGTCGATGGTGCGTTGCAGGTTGGACGGATTTACCCCGGCAGATACTTCCCATGAACCGGCTTCAATCCATGAGTTAAGGCTGGCCGAGGCATGATATGCCAGGCCGGATTTTTCACGCACGATGTCACCGATGCGGCCCATCATGCCGAATTGCCCCAGAACGCTGTTGCCCAGTGACGCTGACATGTATTCGGGCGCTTTTCGTTTTGGACCCAGCGTGCCAATGATCACATCCGCCTGGCTTTTGCCCGGAATGCCGATGTGTTTGACCACTTTCTTTTTCAGGGGCGCTACAACCGGGAACTGGCGCAGGGGGAGGGTGTTCTCCATTTGCCAGGCACCCAACGCCTGGCAGACCAGGTCATAGCAGGCATCCGGCTCAATTGCACCAACAACCACAAGTACCATCCCATGAGGATGATAGGAATTTCTTTGGAAACGTTGAATATCCTGACGGGTGATCTGGCTGATGGTTTCCACGTAGCCGTCTTCGGGCAGGCCGTAGGGGTGATCCGCGAAGAGGGTTTCATCGAATGTGAGGGAGGCCATTTCCTCCGTATCCTGCGCGCGGATGGCGAGGCCCGTTAGTAACTGGGTTCGCAGCCTTTCGATCTGATCATCCGGGAAAACCGGTTCACGCAGGGAATCGGAAAGTATTTGAAGAATAAGGGGCAGGTCTTCCGCCAGGGACCGGCCGCCGAATGTGGTGTGATGCACGCTTGAGCTAAAGCCGATACTGGCGCCAACGCTTTCGAGGGCGTCATAGGTTTGCTGGAAGTCACGCCGGGCGGAACCACGCATCAGTGCCATGGCGGTGAAATGCGCGAGCCCCAGTTTTTCACGCGGGTCAAACATACTACCGCACTGAATATACCCGTTTACCACTACAGACTGGCTGTTGAAATTCGGGCGGGTGAGCAGAACGATGCCGTTCCGCAATTCGTATCGTTTGATATCATCCGGACCGGGAAGACTGTTCAGGTGAGATGACAATGGTTGTGGCTTCATTCTTCCTCTCCTGCGTTGCCATCGGCATGGTAGTACCCGATAATCCGGTTGACGGGTTTCAGGTATTTCGCGGCGGTCTCTCGTAGCAGGTCAGGAGTCACCTGTTCAAGCCGGTCAACATACTGCTCAAACCAGGAATAGTTGGCAAACATTTCGGAGTATCCCAGCCAGAACGCCTGGTTGGTTATGTTTTCACTGCCATACGCAAATAGGGCGCGCGCCTGCTTCACCGCGCGGGCGATTTCAGCTTCCGATACCCGTTCTGATAAAATCCGGTCGATCTCTGAATCGATGACAGACAGAGCTTTTTCCACCGGGCGGTCATTGCGCAGGGTGAGCATTATCTCATACAGGAAGGGGTCTATGGTAGCCTGAAGCCCGCCGGAAATGGAAACAGCCAGTTCGTTATCCACAACGGCGCGGTACAGGCGTGATGTCTTATTGGAAATACCGCCGCCGCCGAACATATTCAACCCGGATGGCCCGGTAAGAAGGCTATCCAGCACAGTAAAAACGAAGAAGTCCGGATTTGAGGCAGCCGGGGCGCGGTAGGCCAGTTGCACATATTCGGTCTCTCCGGGTCCGGTTACGTCAACGCGTTTTTCACCGGTTGGCGCGCCTTCCGTGGGCACCACAGATCGGTCCACTTCTCGCGAAGGGATGCGACCATAGATCTCTTCAATCGTACGCAGCATTTCTTCAGTGTCAAAATCGCCCGCCATGGCAAGAACAGCATTGCCCGG
>CAYQTY010000076.1:3432-9408 GCA_964420535.1 uncultured Leptolinea sp.
GACGATCTCGGTTTTATATGGATGTGTGGTGAACGCGGCGTTCTGAACAGCTTCGCTCAGCTGGAAGACAGGTTCGTTCTCGCTGCCCTCCCGTTCCGAGATGATTACCGTGCGTTCTGATTCGACTTCTTCGGGGTCATACAGGCTGTTGACCATACGGTCAGCTTCAAGTTTCAGCCCAAGCTCGATCTTGTCAGCAGGCAGCGTTTCGAAGAAGGTCGTCCAGTCCAGATAGGTGAAGGCGTTCCAGTAACCACCGTCACGGGAAATGGCTTTATCCAGAATACTGGCGGGAAACTTCGGAGTTCCCTTGAATTGCATGTGTTCCACCCAGTGACTGATACCGGTCAAACCCGGTTTTTCATTGCGTGAGCCGACACGGTACCATACCCAGTGGCTGATAATTGGGGCGGTATGGATTTCTTTTAACCGGACGGAAAGACCATTAGAGAGTGTTGTTTCCAATATATTTGTTTTCATAAGATGGTGTTTACTATAGCATAAGCACGGCAGAAATGGTATCCGGCGTAAATGCTATGCGCCGGAAGCTTCAATTTAACGAAAAAAATGGATGTAAGGATTAACCCGCGGTTGGTCGCAGCAGGTTATGAAACGCTACTCGTCGCCCAGAGTCTGCAGGTAATGATGCATATCACGCGCGGCTTTACGCCCTGCGCCCATGGCAAGAATGACCGTTGCCGCGCCTGTCACCACGTCTCCGCCGGCCCACACGCGTGCTTTGGAGGTCTTTCCTGTGGCATCTTCCGCGGTGATATTGCCTTTACGGCCGATGACCAGGTCAGGGGTAGTGGCCGGGATCAGCGGGTTGGGGCTGTTGCCAATGGCGTAGATCACCGCGTCGATGGGCATCACGTAATCGGAATTCGGGATGGCTATGGGTGACCGCCGGCCGGAAGCATCGGGCTCACCGAGTTCCATTTTCTGGCATGCCAGTCCTTTAACCCATGCATGTCCGTCATCCACACAGGCGGTGGGCAGGGTGAGAAAGTCAAAGATCACGCCCTCTTCTTCGGCGTTTTCCACCTCTTCGAGGCGGGCGGGTAATTCAGAACGGGATCGCCGGTAGACAATATGGGCTTCCGCGCCAAGGCGTAGAGCGGTGCGGGCGCAATCCATGGCCACGTTGCCGCCGCCGATCACCGCCACGCGTTTATGCTGTTTGATGGGTGTCTGCACCTCGGGGAAGGTGTAACCTTTCATCAGGTTCATGCGGGTAAGGTATTCATTGGCGGAATACACGCCGTTTAAATTGTTACCGGGGATATCCATAAACCAGGGTAGGCCTGCACCGCTGCCAACGAAGATGGCGTCATATTCTTCCAACAGGCTGTCGACGGTACGGGTTTTGCCCACCACATAACTGGTGACAAATTCCACGCCCAGGGCTTTCAGATTGTCCACCTCTCGGCGGACGATCTTCTTGGGCAGGCGGAATTCGGGAATGCCGTAGATCAGCACTCCGCCCACTTTATGTAACGCTTCGTAAACAGTTACCTGATGGCCGAGTTGAATCAGGTCGCCGGCTACGGTCAACCCGGCGGGGCCGCCGCCGATCACCGCTACTTTTCGGCCGGTGGGGCGGGGCTTTTTGACCGCCGGATTGGATGAAGCCTGGTTGGCTTCCCAATCCGCCAGAAAACGTTCCAACCGGCCGATGGCTACCGAACCGTTCTTTTTGGCGAACACACAACCGCCTTCGCACTGTTCTTCCTGCGGGCAAACCCGCCCGGTGACGGCTGGCAGGCAGTTTTTCTGACGGATGATGCGGATACCTTCAGTAAAGTCACCGGCGTTGATCGCCCGGATGAATTCAGGAATGTTAATTTCAACAGGGCAGTTGCCCACGCAGCCGGGTTTTTTGCAATCCAGGCAGCGGCTGGCTTCCGCCATGGCTTCTTCTATGGTGTAACCGAAGGCGACTTCATCAAAATTTTGACCGCGCACTTCGGGACTTTGCTTTGACATCTCCACGCGTTGGAGATTCACATTTTTCTTCGGGGTTTCCGGGGTTGAAGGTTCCATGGATGGTCTCACTTCTCGGGAGCACTGGTTCGCAGCGTGACAGATTCTTCACGCAGGTAAGCCTGGCGGCGGTTGGACAACTCGTCCCAGTTGACTTCGTGCCCGTCAAAATGCGGGCCATCCACACAGGCAAATTTTGTGCTGCCATTGACCGTCACGCGGCACACACCGCACATGCCTGTACCGTCAATCATCAACGTGTTCAGGCTGACAATCGTTTTGATCCCCAGCGGACGGGTCTCGTCACAACCGCGCATCATTACGTAGTTGCAGCCGTTGAGGATCACCCGGTCAACACCGCCGTCAATGCCGGCGATGATCGTCCCCAGGTTGTTGATATGTCCGCGAATCCCCTGCGTGCCATCGCGGGTAATGTAGATCATCTTATCTGCCACTTTTCGCAGCCTCTCCTGCCAGTAGAACAGGAAGGAACTGCGGGCTTCGACCACAAAGATGATCTTGTTGCCCATGGATTTAAGAGCTTTGGCTACAGGGTAAATGCTGGCTATGCCGTAACACCCGCCGGCCAGAACCACGGTTCCAAAGGTACCCAATTCCATCGGGTTGCCCAGCGGGCCGGCTGCCGTGGGGATGCTGTCACCGGCGTTGAGAGCCGAAAGTTTATTTGTGGTGGCGCCGATTTGCATGAATACCACGGTGATCTCACCGGTTTCGACATCCCAATCGGAGATGGTCAACGGGATGCGTTCACCATCCTCTTCCGGCTGCAGAATGACAAATTGACCCGGCTGTGCCGCCCGAGCCACATCAGGCGCGAGCAACCGCAGATTATGAATGTTGGGGGCTACCATGGTGCGTTCCAGCACAGGTATCATCAGTCACCTGCCTTTGCGTGGTCTGATTCCAGTAAATACACCAGGCCGGCTACTCTGGATGAGAGGGGCGAGCCAAAGAAAACCGGATCATTCGCGCGCTCGGAATGTTTGAACCAAATGCCGGCTGCCGCCGTCTTTTTCCAGTTTTCTGACGGGCGTGAAGTTGACATTTCTTCACGGATTTCATCAACCGAAGTGAAGTCAAATCCGTTGAAGCCCATTTTGCCTGCAATGCGGGTGACAATCTGCCAGTCCGGCAACACCAGTTCAGCAGGTTCAACCGCTTTCCGGAAGAACCGCTGTTTGAATTCTGAATTGATAAATGAACCATCGCGTTCTGTAAAAAGCGCCGATGGCAAAGCCAGCCCGGTCGCCTCCGTTGGCTGGAAGCTGTTCTGGTAGATGGTAAACCCGGACTTAACAACAGAATGGCAACCGATACTGTACAGCACATCCGGATTGGATACGTTTCCATAATAGGGCATCGCACCTACTGCCAGCGCTCCGAAAACATTACCCTGCAGCGGCAGGCAGATGACGCCCGCGTTCAATTCTTCCGCTAAGCTGGAAATTTTTTCCACAACTTCGCGATCTGATAAATACGCGTCACCGATGACCAGAACCCGGTCACGGGCATGATTCAGGGTTTCAACCGCCTGATGCAGTTGCCCGACACCGGTTTCGCTGGATTTCAAAGCGGAAACCAGTTGGCCTAAGAGATCCGCCGCATCACCGTTGGCGCAGAGGAATGTGTTCGCGAAACGTTCCAGTTGACGTTCCTGCCGGTTGACAGAGATCACCTGCGCGCCATTCTGCCTAAGCTGTTTCAGTTCATATTCGAGCCACGAAAGGCTGTAGCGGGTATCCACTCCGGCCAGTAGAACGCAGTCTGCTCCGCGCAGGGTGTCAAATGATGCGGCGCGAGCGAACAACCGGTCATACGCATCCTGCTTCGGGATTTCGGTAGTTGAAATGACAGATTGAGCAAATTTCTGGATAACAAACAGGTCCTCCAGGGGCAAACTGGATGAAACCTGAAGGGCTCTGCTATGCGGCTCTGCGGCGGAGAGTTTTTCCACGGCCAGATCAATGGCTTCGTCCCATGAGAATTCAAAGCGGTGACCATCCACCATCTTCCAGGGTTTTAATAAACGGGTGATGTGGTTGACCGTCTCCGGAATGCCAAACCGGCCGTGGATGCACAGGTTTCCACCATTGACCGTCCCGTCGTTGCCGGGCGTCGCGCCAATCACAGTGCCTTTTTTAACATCCAGATTGATCGAACATCCGGCAGAGCAGAACGGGCAGATGGACTCTACGCTGCTTTCCGCCACGCCTTCCCATTTACGGGCTTTCTCCGCCAGGGTGCCGGTGGGGCAGTGGTCAATGCAGGCGCCGCAGAAGCTGCAGCCCGCGTCAATGTGACTGCGGTTGAAGGCGGTGCCGACAAGCGCCTGCGGGCCGCGTTCTACGAAGGTCAATGTGGTATTGAAATGCAATTTTTCACAGATCTGAACGCAGCGTCCGCAAAGTACGCACAAATTGTAGTCGCGGTCGTAGAATGGGTCGGCTTTTTCCACCGGATAGAAGCGGTATTTCACCGGCAGACGGATATCACTAACACCCAGGCGTTCAGCCAGGGTCTGTATCTCGCACTGGCCGTTCTTGTTGCATGAACCACAGCCGGTGGTCACACCGCTTTTGCGGATGGTGACCATACACTCAGAACAGTTGCCTTTTTCGGGGCAAACCAGGCAGCTCAACGGGTGTTCGCTGAGAAGCATATTGAAGGTTTCAAGCCGCAATGCTTTGAGCGCGGGCGTTTCGGTGCGGACAACCATTCCCTCTTCGGCTGGAGTGGTGCAGGATGTGGGGAAACCGCGCAGTCCGTCCACTTCAACAACGCACATGCGGCATCCGCCGAATGGGGGCAGATCTTTGCAGGCGCACAGGGTGGGTATTTCAAACCCGTTCTTTTGGGCCGCCTGCAGGATGGTCTCACCGCGGGAAGCTTCCACAGGTGTATCGTTGATGGTCAGATGTATAGGGGTCAATGTACCGGACTCCCTTCGATGGCGTCAAACCGGCAGGCTTCATAGCAGGCCCGGCAGCGGATGCATATTGAACTGTCAAGTGTGTGCGGCTGTTTGACCTTACCCTCAATGGCATTCACCGGGCAAACCTTCGCGCAGGCATGGCAGCCTGTACAGGCCTCAGGGTCGATCACATATTGGAATAGAGTCTTGCACACCCCGGCCTCACAATACCCACTATGGATATGGGTTTCATATTCGCCGCGGAAGGAACGCAGGGTGGTTGTGACCGGGTTGGATGCAGTTTGACCCAGCCCGCAGAGCGAACCCTGCGACATGGTTTTTGCGAGCCGCTCCAGTGTGTCAATGTCCTCTGGTACTCCGGAGCCGTCTATGATGCGGTCCAGAATCTCGTACAGGTGACGTGTGCCGATACGGCATGGGGTGCACTTTCCGCAGCTTTCCTTGCGCAGGAAGTCAAGGTAATAATGCGCCAGGTCGACCACGCAGGTGTCTTTATCCATCACAATCAGGCCGCCGGAACCCATAATGGACCCCACAGCTTTCAGGGCTTCGTAATCCACAGGCGTGTCCAGGTGTTCGGCAGAAAGACAGCCGCCGGAAGGTCCGCCGGTTTGTACGGCTTTGAAGGGTTTCTCGGTACCGCCGCCGATCTCAAAGATGATCTGACGCAGTGACATCCCCAGCGGGACTTCGATCAATCCTGTGCGGCGAACGTCACCCACAAGGGAGAAAGTCTTCGTGCCGGCGCTGGTGGGGGTGCCAAACTGGCGGTACCAGTCGGCGCCATTACGGAGAATATTGGGGATGGTGCTGATCGTCTCAACGTTATTATTGACGGTCGGTTTCCCGTACAGCCCGCTGACGGCCGGGAAGGGTGGACGGGAACGCGGCATACCGCGCCGGCCTTCAATAGAGGCAAAAAGAGCCGTCTCTTCGCCGCAGACAAACGCTCCGGCGCCTTCTTTGACCTTGATTTCAAAGTTGAAATCCGTCCCCAGGATGTGCGCTCCCAGCAGACCGTGCTCGCGCATTTGCTGAAG
>CAYQTY010000076.1:9418-12039 GCA_964420535.1 uncultured Leptolinea sp.
AAACCGCGAGCGGGTATTCCGCGCGGATGTAGATCACGCCGTGGTTCGCGCCGATGGCATACGCGGCGATCAACATACCTTCCAGAAGTGTGTGCGGGTCACCTTCGATCAGCGAGCGGTTCATAAACGCACCGGGGTCGCCTTCATCAGCGTTGCATACCAGGTATTTATCTTTACCGGGGTTTGCACGGCACAACTCCCACTTTTTTGCGGTGGGGAATCCGCTGCCGCCGCGTCCGCGCAGGCCAGAGAGCTTGACCTGTTCGATCACCTCTTCCGGTGACATGCTGAGCGCGTTCTTTAAACCTACATAACCATTATGGGCAACATAGTGATTGAAATCTTCGGGGTCAATCAATCCGCAATTTCGGAGAATCACGCGTACCTGCGGTTTGAGCATGGGTTGGTCAAAGAAACGGGGCAGCCCGCCGGTTTGACGGTTTTCAATCGGTTCCAGAATTCCAGCTGCCTCGTCCAGGGGAGGAGTATTGTTTTTAATCGCGTCGATCACGATCCGTTTTGCTTTGGCCGGCGTCATCTGTCCGTAACTGACACGCGCCCATCCCGGAAGGGCGATATCCATGATCGGTTCCATGTAACATGGCCCGATGCAGCCCACGTCAACCAGGCGGGCGTTGAGAAAATTCTCGTCCAATGCTTCTTCCACCGCTTTGCGCACTTCCAGCGCGCCAGCCGCGCGTCCGCAAGAAGCCATGCCGAAATATATCACCGGAATGCTGCTGTTATCCAGTTCCTGCCATTCTTTTCTGGCGGTTTGTTGCAATGCGGCAAAATCAGGCATACCCCTCCAGAATTTTCTTCAGGCGTGAACTGGTGACCCGACCGTAGATCTGGTCGTCAATTTGCATAACCGGCGCCAGCGCGCAGCAGCCAAGGCAGGCCACGCGTTGCAGGTCAAAGAGGCCGTCAGGAGTGGTTTCACCCGGTTTGATCTTTAACTCACGTTCCAGGGCTTCAAGCAATTTTTCGCCATTGCGCACATGGCAGGCGGTACCCAGGCAAATCTTGATGGTATGCCGGCCAGGCGCATTGAAGTGGAATTGAGTGTAGAAAGAGGCCACGCCGTATACGTCATTCTCAGATATTTGGAGCATTTCGGCTACCTGACGGATGTTTTCCGGTGACAGGTATCCGGCGCGGTCTTGAATTTCCTGAAGGAGCGGTATTAAATCTCCCCTGGTATACGGGTGTGACGGGCTATTTCCGGTTTTGTTTTCGAGGATCATGGGGATTTTTTGAGTTTAAACAGGGTAATTACGAAATTGAATTCTAGTCCAAAAGGACGATTTTTGCGATGAGTGTCCCGAAAAAAAGCGGGGAAAAAGGATATATTCGGATTATTCGACTAATATTACTGGTATTCAGCGTTTGAATTAGTTTTTGATTGGTCAGAAACCACATTGGTATGATGTGCAATGATGCGGTCAAACGGAAACATCATTAGAATTCCCAGTCCAATGACAAACTCCCCGATTTGAACCCCCGCGGATTGCAATGGTCCGAAAAACGGTCGTGGCAGGGGGTGGCTTCCCAAACCCAGAACATCCGCCAGACCGGTGAATAACGAGATGACATATCCGGTTTGAACAAAACGCATACCGATCTGGAATAGCAGACTATATGGTTTTCCCTGCCGCAGCGCCTGCATAACAAGAAAGGCGCCGATGCAGATAATGGCGATACCCAACAAGAAAACCGCGACCTGAACAAACCCGATTACAGGGCTGCGGTCAAGACCGTATACGGAAGGCCTGGCTCCTAAAAGAAATAGCGCAAAACCAACCCCGGTAAATATTAAGCCCAGGCGGATTCTTCGCTTTGATTGTTGCACCGGCTGACTGGGTGGTTCTTCGGCAGCGGGTTGCAGTGGATTGTCGGGAGGGGTTTGATCTTCGTCGTTTATGATCATGACTCGGGTAGGGCCTGGTAAAGTATTCGTTCCCAGTTTCCGTGAAATATCGCTTCGATCTGTTCCAAAGTATACCCTCGTTTTTGCAGGATCGGTGCCAATTTTTGCATATCGCCGATCGAATTTACACCATCCGGCACACATGGCCAGCCAAAGCCGCCGTCAAAATCAGTGCCGATGGCCGCATGGTTGCAGTTTCCCGCAATCTGGCAGATGGCATCAATATGATTGGCCATGTCATCCAGCGTGACATGCCTGGACGGATCACGGTAATCCCAATCGGTGCGAAGGAAACGGGCGTAGGGCATAACACCGATAACACCGCCGCGTTCGATCATGCGGCGAACATTCTCTTCGGAAAAATGACGTTGATTGGGCGGGGCGTTCAACAGCCAGCGGCAATTGGCGTGACTGGCGATCACCGTGCCTTCATACTCATCCAGTGAGGTGGCAATGGATACGTCATTCATGTGGGCTACATCCAGAATATAGCCGATACTGGAAAGGGCGTGCAACAGTTCATGCCCCTCGGAGGTAAAGGATTTGCCTTCGATCGTCCCACCACAGAAGCGTGTTCCGCCCCAGACCGGCCCGAGGAGACGGGCGCCCATCTGCCACCATTCCTCCAGCTCTTCCATGGAACCGAGTCCTTCGGCCCCTTCGATCAGGTTGACGATACCCACGGGCTTTT
>CAYQTY010000077.1:0-12036 GCA_964420535.1 uncultured Leptolinea sp.
AGCCTACAATCCGCTTTCTTTGCAGGCATAGAAACATCCGGCAAAAACCATACAAGGACAATACTTAATCAGAATACGTATTGTCCTTTCGGTTTTAAAATTTATGTCAAACATATTTCCGGGCAGATGAAAATACCCTATACTGATATATATTTTTACCGCTGTGCTGAGTTTCAGGATAAACAAACATGCGGACGGACAGGGTTACCCCATACGAACCAGCCGAACAGATGAAGTTTTTTCAAACCTTCTTTGACCGGATACTGAATGGTAACGGAACAGAATGGATTTTTCCGCTGTTTGATTCGCTCAACACCTCAGTTTTCTTTATTGATCGGGATGACAGAGTGGTTTATGCCAACTCACCTGCCAGAGAGCTATCGGAATATCACATAACCGCCATCGACCGCGAAGAAGGTAAATCAACCGATTTTCTCTCCGACATAATAAACAAGCTCGGTTCCAGGCAGGGTAGTATGGTTTTTCAGGTTGAGATGGTTAAGCCCCCCGGTGCAGGGACTTGTCAGGAAATCACCGCGAGGAATATATTCGACAACGAAAATAAGCTTTATGGACGGATACTTATTGCCCGCTCCATTTCTCCTAGTCCTGCTCTTCAACAATCCGATGTTGAAGAGCGGGTATTCGCAGAAGCCATGGTTGAATCGGCCGCTCTTTTGGGTAGCTCTCTCAATCTGGAAGATCTACTCGATAAAATTCTGGAATTAACAGAACGGGTTATCCCTCACGAGTCAACCAATATTATGTGGATCGAGGGCGACCGGTTCAAGGTTGTCCGCGCGCGGGGGTACAGAACACAACGGCTTAACAATTTCACCAAAGGCCTCAATGCCAGGGTAGATGATTTTCCTTCCATGGCGCAAATGGTCAAAGACGGGAACCCTTTGTTTTTACCGGATACCAGCCAGTATCCCGGTTGGCAAACAGGACCTGAGTTCGCGTGGATCAAGTCATACATGGGTGTGCCGCTCAGGGTTAAGGGAGACGTGGTAGGTGTTGTCAACCTGGACAGCGGGCAAAAAGACTTCTTCAAAAAATCCGATTTACCCCATATACAGGCGTTCGCTGACCTTGCCGCATCTGCCATAGCGAATGCCAATTTGTACCAGGCACTTCAAGAAGAAGCCGCGGAATCTTCGGCATTGTTCAAAGCCGCTACAGCTCTTCTGACAGCCGGTGGTGACATTAAGGCTCTCGCGAGCCGTATCACACAGACAGTACATCACGATTTTTCGACCGCCCACGTGGCAATACTCCTGGTCAACGAAACAACAGGTAATCTGGAACAAATCGCGCAGGCCGGATACCCGTCGACGCAAACACATACGATTGACCTTCACGGAAATAAAGGACTGGCTGTCGCGGCTATCAGTACGAAGCAGCCGGTATATGTTGACAATGTTGACCTGGACCCCCGATTTATCCGTGATTCAGAATTAACCCGCTCTGAGTTTGATATTCCTTTTGTGATTCAAGATACTGTGATCGGTGTGCTAAATCTTGAGAGCCCGGAATTGAACGGGTTTGATGAACGCGCCCGCCGCATCATTTTGGCCTATGCCCGAAGGGCCACCGCGGCTCTCGAAAACGCGCGGTTAATCGACCGGATGCAAAAACATGAATTTCAAATGTCCCTGGTCAACCGGCTGACACAAATATCGCTTCAAACCAGCGACTTCAATGAAATGCTGGTCAAACAAGTGACCACGTTGTACGAAACACTCGAACCCGATGGGGTCATGTTCATCATTTCCCATGAATTGCTGCGCAATATCACCAACGGGTACGCTCTTGCCCGAACCGACGAGGCGGTTGAAATTTTAAACCGGGCATTGCGGCGGGCTGACTTCACCCGGATGTTGGACCAGTTTAAAGATTTGGTGGTCACCGATGGGAAAATCGATATACCGGGAGAACCGGAAAAACATGAGAATCCCCTCAAAGCATTTCTATTGCATTCGCTTGATGCAGATGGGATCAATCTTGGTTCGGCTGTGATGGGTTATTTTTCTCCCCGGGCTTTTTCCGATTCTGATATTCAATTTTTTAATCAGACCATTGACCAGATCGCGCTTGGAGTGGCAAAAAATCTTTCCATCCTCACCGCCAACAACCGGGCAAGAGAGGCAGATAATTTGCGTAAGGCTTCTGCCACCCTCACATCAACGCTCAACCTTCAGGATGTTTTAGAAAGTATTTTGCAAACTGCCGTCGGGGCAATCCCTTCCGCCAATCATGGACTTCTTTTCCTTTTTGATGAGAAAAAACACGTATTTAAAGTGCGCGCCCAGATCGGGTTTGCGAACCCTGATGTTTTTACCCTGCAACTACGCCGGCACGAAGGAATGGCAGGGGTGGTGGCTGGAAAAAAACAGGCTGTTTTGTTTCCGGATGTGACTAAAGATAAAATCAGCTATTTTGGGCAGGATGATTCCGCCTTACAGAGTCAGAGATGTTGGATCGTCGCCCCTCTTCTACTGAATGACAGGGTTTTCGGCGTAATTGAGCTCGCTTCGCCTGAGCCGGATTCATTTAATGAGAACGACTTGCACACACTGGTCAGTTTCGCTGATACCGTAACGGCTGCCCTGCACAACGCGCAACTGCACAGTGAAATACAGCAGATCGCCATAACAGACATGCTCACCGGTTTATACAACCGCCGTGGATTTGAAGAGCTCGGTCAACGGGAGATACTAAGGTCAAAGCGCACAAGCGCGCCCCTTTCATTGTTGCTAGTGGATGTCGATTTTCTCAAACAGGTGAATGATGAAATCGGCCATTCCGCCGGTGACATGATGATTAGAGCAATCGCGGATTGTTGTAAAAGGACATTTCGCCAGATGGATCTTGTCACCCGGTATGGCGGTGACGAATTTGCCGTCCTGTTGCCTGATACTCCTCTGGACCACGCGAGTGAGGCAGCCGAAAGGTTACGTCAGGTTGTGGCAAATTCCCCGGTCAAAATTAGAGGAAAAGAAATTCATCTGTCTGTGTCCATCGGGTTAGCCGGTTTGGATAAATCTCAGGATACGATCGACTCGCTTTTTGAGAAAGCGGATAAAGCGTTATATAACGCCAAAGGTAATGGCCGGAATAGTGTTTCCATTTACAAGGCATGATAAAAAAAGACCGGCGATTTAATCATCACCGGTCTTAAAAGAATAAGTTTATTGATCAGGCTTCAGCCAGTACGATGACCTTATCCAGATCATCCAGCCTGATCGACCCATTTTTTGGCGGGTTGACATGCACGCCGTACCCTTTGTCCGCGTCATGCGCGAATTCTTCCAACCGGTATCCTATAGCCGTCTCGCCAAGGCGGCTGGCTGCTTCCACAAAGGAGGCGAAAGTGGTTTCCTTGCCGGAAAGGAGATACCGTGTAGCCGGTTTCAGGTAGATTTCAGCACCTTCCGGATCGAACATATCGGTGAACACATCATTCAATCCTTTGTTTTCGGAGACCTGTGCCATGATCAGGCTTACCAGCTTATCGCTGACAATAAAGTCGTCCGCGCGGGTGACTTCTGCCAGGTTGCGGTTGCGCACATCCTGCATTTCGCTGACGATGGCGAAATCTTTTCCTGATTTTTCAGACATATTTCTGAGATGAAGCAATGTCATTAATGTTTTTGAATCCGCCTGCTGCACGGGCATCCGGTCTGAGTCGCTCAACACAATGATGTGATCAAAGGACGCGACATTCAGGTCTTCCAGAACAACCCGCGAAGTGGTATCGCCGTTGACTATTTTCAATGACTGATTCTTCAGGCTTTTCTTCAGATCGCGAGTTATCTTTTCGATATTGTCATCTTCGTGCACGATCATGACCTCAGATTTTGGCGCCACGTAGTTATCAAGCTCATGCACCAGGTTTAGTCCACGCCAGTTCCAACCGAGGATAAGGGTCTTTTCCGGTTGCATGATCATCGCCTCCGGGCGGGCAAAGATGGATTCATCATGCGCGGCAGGTGATTCTGCCAGGTTAATTTTGTCATCATCTTCGGCGATGACGACCAATTTGTCGCCTTCCTTTAGAACAGTATCCATGGGAGGATTCAATGCGGCGACACCGCCTTTTGGGACTATCCCCATCACGGTATTCGCTTCATACCGGTTGAGCGATTCTTTATAGGTTTTACCGGCCAAAGATCCGGCTTCTGTAAAATAGATCTCATCGCCGCCAAAATCCAGCAATTCGGTATACACAGTCGACAGTCCGGACTGCCGGCAGGTTTGTGCGATGATACGCGCTACCAATCCTCCCACTACTTCCGCGATCTCATAATTCTTCGGATCGCGCAGTTCCGCCACAATGTGATATGGTTCCGCGCGCCGTCCGGGGTGATTCAAAATAGCCACCACCGTCTTGATCACTTCCGCGTCGGGGTTGTCCGATTCCGGTGATAGTACCAGGATGGATTTACTGCTGTTCAGAGAAACAATATTCAGGTCAGACATATCGATGGGATTCCCCGACCGGCAGACAACACGGGTTTTACCGATGCCGCCCACTTTCTCGCGGATCTCATCTTCCATTTCAACCTTGTCTTTGTCACCCAAGATGACAATACAGGCATCCGGTTGATTGGAGTTCGCCGCCACCAGTTCGGTAATAATCGTAAATATCTGTTCGGACCAGCCGAGGATGATGGTCTGGTTCTTTTCGATCACGCGGGAACGGCCCTTGCGCAGTTCCTCCATTTTGCTCTCGATGCCGCTGGTCAATACACCGATCAGCATACTGATGACAAACACACCGCCGAACGTGACCACCAGCATCGCGATCCGGAAACCCCAACCGGTATCACCGCCCATGGTTCCGGCGTCAAGCGTGCGCATTAAACTTAGCCAGAAAGCTTCAACGAAACTAACCTTATCCCCACCGAAACAACAGCCAGACCCAGGATCAACGATCCAGTTCCCTTAGACATGAAATTGTCAAACTTATAACGGATTCTTTCCTTCAACGACGAGTCAGGCATTACTGATTCCTCCAATAGATGGTGTAAAAAAGTAATAATCAATCGTGCTATTTTAATGTTTTATTTAGTTTTAGGCTGAAAAAATTAGCCGGACTTTCAATATTGAGAAGTCCGGCTAATTTTTATTATAAGTGTCACCCTAGTCTTTCAACTTGATGGCAACCTTCTTTACTTCCTTCATTTTGATATTGGGCCTTGGCTTGTGAAGCCTTTCGCGGACGAGCGGATAGATCTGGGGACCCGCCGCCAATGCGCCGAGGAATATCAGCAGCCCAAAGAACATCGGCCAAGAATCAGCCACCGGCACTTCAGGGATCAATCCACCGGGATTATATGTCGCAGATGCGCCGGGCAGGATTGCCGACCCTGTGTGTGAATCCAGGGTGACGGATAACGACCGGTTCAAGCCGTTGCGAAGGCCGTACGGTGATGTGTAGGTCAACACATATTCGCTGCGCATTGACGCGCCGAATGAAGCATATAGCGCACTCAACTGCTCACGGTTTTCCGCGTAGCCATACAATCCACCGGTTTCTGATGCCAGTTTCTTTAACACCGGCTCATCCAACGCCTCCTGTGATCCGGCTCCCTTACTGGCATCGCCGAAGCCCACGGTGGAGATGGTCATGCCACTGCGGCCTATGGATGAAATCACCCCGTCGACCGATGAATTACTGCGGTTATCCAGCCCGTCTGTATATACCAGAATGGCTTTGCGGCCTGAAACGCTGTTCAACTGGTTGACCGCCGAGATCAACGCGTCATACATGGCGGTATCGCCACCGGGAGAGATGGTATCGATCGCCTGGCTTAACGCGCCTCGGTCGCCTTTGATCATCTGTAGTGTGCGTACCTGGGTGTTGAACAGGATGATGCCGGCTGTGTCACCTTCGCGCATCTGCGAGACGTACTCCCTGGCCACAGCTTTGGCGGATTCGATCTTGCCCAGCTTCTCCATACTGCCTGAGATATCCATCACCAGCAGCGTGGTCAACGGGCCGACCTGCCCGGCGCCCTGGATATTGCTGGCCGGCACCACTTTTCCGCCTTCCCGCACAACAAGGTCACCCGGGTTGACGGCCACCGGCTCGCCCTTCGCGTTAACGACTGACACATAAACCGTCACCTGCGGGAATTTCGAATCGTCAACCTGAGTGATACGGACGTTCAGGTCGCCTGCCTGCGGAGCCACCGGGCTGGCGGGGATGAAACCGGTCAACATACTGGTGAGAACCACCAGCGAGATTGTGAGAGTAAATAAACGGTTGGTTTTCATCGTGGATCACCTTTTCTCGTGATAGACCAGTTCCGTGTTGCCCAGACGAACGGTCTGCATATTGGAAAGACGGGTCTGTTCCACGCGTTTGTTGTTGACGAACGTGCCGTTCATGCTCATGTCTTTCAGGTTGAAGAAGTCTCCTCCGCCCTGCAGCATGGCGTGCTGCGGCGCGATATCCGGATCCGGCAGGGCAATGTCCGCTTTGAGCGAACTGCTTCCGATGATCGCAGAGGGTCCGTTGGGTTTCAGGAATTTATCGAGGATAAATTCCGTACCCTTCAATTTGCCTGACTTGACTTCAAACCAGGCTTTTGACAATGTGAACACGATAAGAGCGATGCAGCCGCCCACGGCCATACCCATCAGGATCAAGCCGGCCGCTTTACCCAGCATCGGGTCAGACAGCGCGCCGCGCGAGAATTCAAGCAGCAAGCCTCCGAGGATGCCGCCGGCGAACCCGCCAACAGCGCCTTTCCATACCTGTGCTCCGCCCTTGTAGGCAGCGGCTGTACCGGTTAACAAACCGAACAAACCCCACCCCAACGGCCTGGCCCAACTGTATCCGCCGATCACTTGCAGGAAACCTTCGGCGATCGGCAGCCCGATGGCGCCGCCTATCGCGCCCAGTCCACCGGTGATCGCGCCGGAAACCAGGGCTTTCTCCCAGTTTCGGGCAGACAGGCCCTCAACCGCCCCGATCATGAACCCGATCAGGAACCCGATGAAACCGCCCACCACAAGGGCATTGAAATACAGGCTTTTGGTAAATGACATGCCTGTGAGATTACTTAACTGCCAGGCCAGCAGTCCCCCCAGCCCGCCGAGTACGGCATAGTAGTAGATCTTCATAAACCGGCTCATAATCGCCTCTTATTCTTCCTTTATGTTTTCCACAGGGACAAGATTGCGCCAGTGGACGATGGACCTCCGGCGGCGGTGATACAGTTCGTTGAACCCGAAATAACAACGGGTATCCAGCTTGCCATTCACCTGCTTCTGAAAGAAGCCGGCCGCGGCGCTGTATGGTTCAATAACCAGCCCCACCTGCCATGGCTCCGGAAAAAAATTTTCATGAAGCCAACGGTCCCACTCCGAGAAAAAGACACCCATCCGCGGGTGGGTGTGAAACCACCCCAGCAGACGCAAATCAGGATAGTCATCTGTCAATGTGGCATGCATCCTGACCTGGCTGTCTTGCGTGAATGTCAGATACGCGCTTCCATGTTCCGTGAATTCTGCCGGCAGCACCGTATTGATCACAATGAACGGATTACCTGTCTCATTATCGAGATACGCTTTTCCAGCCAGCCAGCCGCCCACTTCGTTATGCAGGTCTGAACCAGCATGCGCGCAGATACGGACGAAAGCCTGCTGGGTCATAAAGACCTGAACCGCGGGTTTCGCGAGCTCATCCGTCTCCACCGGCTTCCATTGCTGGGCGCGGTAGTAGGGCGCGCGGTGATGCCTGAATTTCATTTCATCGTGTGTGCCGATCCGAATACGTGACGTACGCTCCACGGAAACCTCGTTGAAGAAATGCCAGGCGGTTCTGACCACCAGAATACCGCCTGGCTATTGGAAATTACCCCGCGGTGATATCCGCGGTGACCATCAAGCGGTCATCGGCGGGAACGCCGGCTGCATCAAGTGTCTCAGCTTCCTGCAGCTCGCGTCCCAGCGCTTTACTGTCCAACCGGTAGCTGATCGGACGGCCGTCCGGACCGGTTGTCGGGAGTTGTAACGAAGTCGCCAGTTCCGGGATCAGATCGGATACGGCTACATCATCCGGCACTTCCGCTGTGCGGCTGCCACCCGAGGGGAGAATAAATGTTACGCTTTTGTCAGACATGGTTACCTCCATTTGGTTCAGTGAGTTCCTTAAACAAGGTGCACCTTGATGTAAGCTATTTAAGTTTGACCCGCACTTTGGGAGCCGGTTCCGCCGCCTTGATCTTCACCCGCTCCGGCCGAAGGAGTTCACGCTTATCCAGCGGGAAGCAGCCCGGATGCACGGCTCGGTACGAACGGCACCATTTGGCCGCTTCCGCGTCCCAGGGGAACGGCGGTTTGGTGGGGTCATCGTGGAAATTCTTGTATTGCAGCATTTCACCGAGCATGATCACCAACCGGTCCAACGAACGGCTGGCCGCCCACCACGCGGCGTCGATACACACGCTGCCGTTCAGATGATTGATATTCGGGTGCCAGATGGGGGTCAGCCAGCTCATGCCAGGCCAGCGCTGCGGGTACTGCGCGTGAAGGTAGATCTCCACCTGGTGGTGTTCGCCGACCTTCGGGTTGCCTTTACCGTCGATACCGATGATGGATTTGCACTTAAAGGTGACGATGTAGCGTTCCGGCGGCATACCCGGGACGGCCGACTTCGTTTGTACCGATATCAGGTCGCTGCGGGCCACCATCTCCTGGATCAGGTCATGATCAGCGCGCAGGCGGCGCATGCGCGGGCTCTGGTCCAGCGGGCCCGCCCCGGCGGTGATATCGGCGGTGAGCACCAGCCGGTCGCCATCCGGTACGCTGGCTTCCGCCAGGGTTTCTTTCTCCAGCAATTCACGTCCCAGGGCTTTGCTGTCCAGCCGGTACCCCATGGGGCGGCCGTCAGGGCCGATGGTGGGCAATTGCAGCAGTGACGTCAACTCAGCCAGGATGTCGCCAATGGCAACATCATCCGGAATATCCGCCCGGCGGGCTCCGCCATTCGGCAGCACAATGGTGATGGAACGATCAGACATACAAATCCTCCGGTAAAAGGGTTAGAGCATGGAGTGGTTGTGGGGTACCTGGCACGAGCCGGTGATATCCCAACATTCTTTATGGTGCGCTGTGTGACAGATGGGGCAGACGACCATAGACTTTTTGTCACGCCCCGTGATCTCTTGCAGGCAATACGGGCAGCGCATCTCCTCTTTTCCGGTCAGCCGCACGGAATGGGGCATCTTGCGCCCTCCATGTTTGCGAGGGAGGTTGACCGGCAGGGCGGCAGGCGGAACCGTGCGGTGATCGGGCTCCGGTATATGCAGGCGGGCTTCCGCTTTGCGCTGGCCGGTGATCACCACCCGGGAACCCGGGTGCAGGAATAGTTGTACAGGTTTGACAATGGAATGCCGGAAGAATTTACCCAGAGCTTTCCACTGGTTGTTCACGTTGCGTTTCCACCGGCGCCACGCGCTCTTTCGGAAATAGCGTTTGCGCAGGTCATCGGGAATGATCGAAAAGGAACGGGACCGGCTTTGTGATACAGGTTTTCTCTCTGCTGAATGACGCACGGATGGTACCTCCGTGTATTCCATGGTGTTGACCGGTTCCGAATAAACGTCGCGCGGCTCAACTTCAATGACTTCCACCTTCGGCTTGCGGCTCCAGGCGAATACCGAAACCAGTGACGTAGCCAGGCTGATCCCTGTGAGGATGAAGAAATCGGGCTGGAGCAACGCGGCACGGAAGGCGGTCAGGTCAACGTGCAGCCAGTATTCCCCTGCCAGGCCCGCAGCCGCCAGAACCAGGGTGACGGTCACCGCGGCCAGCAGCCAGCGGATGAAGTAATGCGCGCCGGCAAACATAAAGCGTGACAGCACGCCCGCGGACAGGCCGCAAAAGACCGCCAGAACGGAAGGAATGAGATCCACCCACGTGAACCGGGTGACCAGGAGGAAATATACCAGGATGCCGCAGAAATCCGCCGTCAGAAATATCAATATGAACAGGCGGAGGAAAAAACTATTTACCGCTTTCATGAACGGGCGCGTTCCGGTACGGGTGAGCCCCGCCGATTGGAGTTCCATACCGGTCTCCATATCAATCTTTCCACAGGGTTACCCGACCGTGCGCCGGATTGGAGGGCGGTTCGTCCGCGGCGGAGACAGCATGCAGACGGATAGACTGGCGCAGCGCGGTAGCCATCAACCGGTTATCCTGCTTTTCAAAATGCCGGAAGTGCAGCGTGTTTCCCAGGTCACCGGTGAGTTCGTAGAATTTATATTCCGACGCGTTGAACGCGCGAACAACATGCAAAGCGGGGATTCCAGCAGCCGCCAGTGACATCCGGGCGAATGGTTCCTTGCCGGTGATGGTGTGGGTCATTTCGATCTCGCGCAGAATACCGCAAGCCGGGCAGTGCGCCGCCTTGAACCCCACCTGTGACATGGGCTTCAGGATCTCTTCGTGCGTGCCGCATTGCGTGCAGGTGAGCGAGAGGATCAGTTCCTGGTCCAGCTCAATGACCGTTTCCGGCCCGAGGTCGGATTGGGCAATGCGGGCCAGGTCAGCCAGCGTGGTGGTGCCGGCGGATAGCGGTAGTTCGCTGATCTCGCCGTAGCTCCAGTGACTTTCACAGTCTTCACGCGCCGTATAGGCAGAGGTGTGCATCTCATTGGTCAGCCCGTTGAAATGGGTGACCTTGCCCGGCTGAACCGGCATGCCGTGGATCAACTTCAGGGCTTCCTGCGCTTGCATCGCGCCGATGATCGAAGCGATGGTCGGTGTGGTGGGCACCTTGCCCAGCAGCACGCTCTCGCGGGCCAGAAGGGGGCAGGAGTAACGCACGGCCAGATCGCGGCGTGCCTGTTCGGTGAGGCTGCATTCAAAGCAGGCTCCCTGCCCGGGGATGAAAACCCTGACCAGACCGTAAAGCTCCTGGATGGCGCCGTCAACCCAGGGTTTGCCTACCCAGTAGGCAAACCGGTTGACTGCCAGCCGGGCTTCGCGGTTATCAAGGCAGCCGATGATCACATCCATGCGGCGGAAAATACCCAGTCCCACCTGGTTGGAAATGTCACCGTGCAGGTACTGCACTTTGACATTCGGGTTTAGTTCTTTGACACGGGCGGCAGCCACTTCCGCTTTGTCGCGGGACGAGTCGCTCTCACGGAAAAGGACGGAGCGGCTCAGGTTGGCCATTTCCACCGTATCAAAATCGACGATCAGGATGTGCCCGACGCCCATGAGTGCCAGGTTTTTGACGACTTCGTTGCCCAGCGCTCCGGCGCCTACCACCATCACGCGGGCTTTTTCCACCTTTTCGCGTTCCCACCATGAAATCAACTGGAATGTGCCGGAACGGTCGGTCTTCAGGTTGGGGATCTGCAGCGGCTTCTCGGGGGTCACCGGCAGGCGGCGGGGACCGGTTGGCGGTTCCTGACCGGCCGGTTTTGGCTGGGCGGGGGTTTCGGCCCGGGCCCACGAAGCCAGTTCACGGGCGCGCGCCGCGTTGCCGGCGGTGATGGCGCACACGAACCAGCCCACGCTGACGCGTGATTCGATCAGCCGGCTATCGAGCAGGATCTTGAGGGCTTCCCGCAGGGTTGACCGGCTGACGCCGAATTCCTTGACCAGGTCGCGTTCCGGGGCCAACTGGGTGCCGGGGGCGGTGGTGCCGTCAAGTATGCTGGCGGCTAACTTGCCGGCGATGATCTCGGCGAGGGATTTACGGGTGATGGGGGCGTTTGGTATGTTCATGGTGTTTTGGTCTGACCTTCATACCAAGATTTTAGACCACATCGCCACAATGTCAACCGCTTTTTGCCGACGTTTTTCTTAAATTTATGCCTACGGGAAGCTTAAAATGATCGGAATCAAACTCCATTACCAAAAATATGTCCAATCATGCTAACTATATAAATGCAGACGTAATGAAAAAACTTCCGGCTCATCACCGGAAGTTTTTCTGTTTGGTGGCGAGAGTGGGATTTGGACCCACGACCAAGGGCTTATGAGTCCCCTGCTCTACCACTGAGC
>CAYQTY010000078.1:0-5430 GCA_964420535.1 uncultured Leptolinea sp.
TCCCCTGGCACTGGCTGTTTTTACCAGTGATTCCACACCGGGAAGCGGAGGCATTTCGACAATCCGGGAAAGACCAATAACACGCTGGTCATGTTCGGCTTTCTTTTTATTGATCGGATGCCCGACAAGTTGTTCAAGATAAACCGCCGGATCAAACTCCGATTTTGAAGTTCCTAGGCATTTCTTCCATTCAGAGAACGGAAGATCAAAACCATGGTTAAGGAAGACTGCCTGCCAAGATTCAAATTCCGGAGTTTCTGTATCAAGGATCAATCCGTCAAAATCAAATAAAAACGCTTTTATCGCCATATCTCACCCAAAATCTACATATAAAATAAAGCCGCCCACCAGAAACCGGTCGGCGGCGGATTGAGATATTTTACACCAGTTTATTTCGAGCGGCGTTTTCCATCAGAAGGGGAAATTATATCGGTTCAGATTCAATGTCTGCTGCATCTCGAGGATGTCTTTCTGAAGAGATGGAACAATCGGAATTCCTTTGGAAGCGGTTTCTTTTTCTGAAATGAACTCTTTTTCTCCGGCGGAATAAATGCGCGGAGCACCAGGAGCTTTGCGCGCAGCCCTCAACTGGCGGACGATCTCTCCAGTGGAGTGTTTGAACTCATCCAATGGACAGAAAGCTTCCACCTGAATGGCCATGAAGAAATGCCCCAGATAATTTGGCTGTGTCTTTCCTTCGGGACTGATGCCGGATAGATCCCACAGGAATTTTCCCTGTTGAAGTGACGCGCTTAATATCTCTACTATCGTTGCCAGACCGTAACCTTTGTAACCTGCCAGATCTTCACCGGCGCCGCCCAGAGGCAGCAGCGCGGCGGCATCTTTCGCGAAACCCTGTAAAACCTGTTCGGCATCGGTAATGGTTTCGTTCTTGTCATTAATCGCCCAACCGGGTTTGGCCGGTTTCCCTTCACGCGCCAGTACTTCAAATTTTCCGCGCTGGGTGATACTGGTAGCGGCATCGAAGAGGAACGGGCAGTCTTCATCGGTGGGGGCGCCAAACGCGATGGGGTTTGTGCCGAGCATCGGTTGGACGCCAAATGTGGGGGCGATACTTGGCCGGGCATTGGTAAACGCCATACCAATCATGCCGGCTTTGACCGCCATCAGGGGGTAATAACCCGCGATCCCGAAATGGGTGGAATTGCGTACAGCCACCGCGCCCATACCGAATTGCCGGGCTTTGGCAATAGCCAATTCCATTGATTTGACCCCTATGACCTGCCCCATTCCGTGGTGTCCGTCAATCACAGCCGTAGTGGGGGATTCGCGGACAATCTCAAAATTTGTGGAGGGCAATTGAATTCCCTTGCGAATACGATCATAGTAAAGTTTTAACCTGCCAATACCATGCGATTGTATTCCACGCCGGTCGGATGTGATCAAAACCTCCGCGCAAATAGCGGCATCATCTTTGGAAACTCCGCAACCGATAAACACATCTCGCATGAAGGATTCCAGGGTTTCTACCGGTACCGAACGAGTTTCTTTTGACATGTTTGGCTCCTGAATCAATGGGTTAGATACAATGGGGATGATCAGTTTGGATAACAATTTGTATTATAAAACGCAAATCCATCTAATCAGATGGATGATGAAAAACGCCCCGATTTTTTTGAGCAATTTGCCTTTGCCGTCCTGATTATCCGGACTGGTCTTATGGTGATTTGTCTTTAATTCGAGAATATGTTTTGATTTACCGGATCATCTACCGCTTACTTTCACGCCGGATGAAAAGAGTATTCCAGAACCAGAGGCTGGCGATTTCTGCGGCAAGTAAAATTATCTGGAATAATATTCGCGGCAATCCCGCGGTTTGATGGTCAAAATCTACTTCAATTATAAATCCGGCAACAAGCAGGAAAATAATCCCCGCCCAATTTAGAACTGCCCAACTCAATTGTTCGCGGCGTTCCAAATCTGAAGATATAAAAATCCCCGGAATAAAGTAGACTTTTTCTTTCATCAATAATTTCAATTCGGCTAATTCAGTATAAAGATTTGTACCGGCATCGAATTCTTCCGGACACACGATAAAATCTTGCGGCTGTAATTCATGATGTAGTACATCCACCCAGGTAGGAAGGTTCAACAATTTGAATTCTGCCTTGATTTTCTCTGACCCGGCAATACCGGAAAGCGTAACCAATTTCCGGCGCATTTGCGATTCCATACCCGGTAAACGGATCAAACCAATAAATACTATGTCAAGGTTATGAACTTCTGCCAGAGAACGAGACTTTTTCGCGTATCGGGCTTCATCCAATTCACCATCTGGTACAAGAACCAGCAACCGGCCTGTTGTTTGTAAATTTTCAGACATATTCATCATCCAACCTTTATTTAGTCTCTATGCTATCTTACGGTAAGAAAATAAAGGCAGTGATAGGTTTTTTCATGTTTTCATAAAGAAAAAATAAAGACTATTTACCTGTGAGGAAACGGTATCCTACACCGGATTCTGTGATGATGATCTCGGGTTCTTCAGGATTGGATTCTATTTTTTTTCGGATTTGCCCTGTCTGAATCCGCGTAATCCCACACATGGTTAAGGATAGCCTGATGGGTGAGAACTCTATCAGCGTGTGAAGCAAGATAGGCCAGAACTTTAAATTCTGTGGCTGTGAGTTTTATTTCCATACCATCGCGTGTGACTATATGCTTGATTAAATCGATTTCAACCGGACCCGATGAAATTATGGTCTGCTGTTTTGAAGATGAAAGGGTGCTATGACGAAGCGCGACCCGGATGCGGGCCAGGAGTTCTTCAATACCGAAAGGTTTTGTTAAATAGTCATCCGCTCCCAGGTCAAGAGCCCGGACTTTATCACTTTCCCGGTCACGTACAGATAGGATGATGATGGGCACCTGGCTCCATTCACGTATATGTGAGCAAACATCCAACCCGGAGATATCCGGCAGGCTGAGATCAAGAATTATCAGATCAGGCTTTTGCGCGGCTGCCAGTGCCAGTCCTTCTTCGCCACGGCTGGCTGTCAACACTTTGAATTGTTTGGATCCCAGTATGGTTTTTAACGCTCGCAGAATTTGCGGTTCGTCATCAATAACCAGGATTACAGGTTGAATATTCATTCTGTCTCTTTTATATCAGTATCCGGCGGGAATATATGCCTTTGAGCGATTGGGATGGTGAAGTTAAAGGTTAAACCTTCCGGGGTATTTTGTGCCCAGATGTTGCCATGGTGTGCTTCTATGATACCTTTGCAAATTGACAACCCAAGACCGGTTCCTGTGACCATTTCCGCATCGGTCACACGGAAAAACTTATCGAAAATGCGGGTGAGATGATCGTCAGACACAGGCGGTCCCTGATTGATCACCTGAACCTGGATCATATTGCCGTCAAGATCACGGGCGGTGATGGTTATCTGAGTATTTTCAGGAGCGTATTTCGCGCTATTGCTTAACAAATTGGAGAATACCTGGTCCATTTGACTGTAGTCAACAAACACCAGTGGAAGGTTTTCCGGGATTATAACCACAAGATTGTGGTGAGAGAGGATCTGACGCATTCGTCTGATAGTGGCAGAGAGAATTTCACGCAATGAATAATTCTTCTGATTGGGTTGCAACGCGCCCATTTCTATGCGTGACATATCCAGCAGGTTTCCAACCAGTTGGTTGAGATGGTCACTTTCTTCTTCGACAGCGGTCAACAGCTCTTTACGGGAATCTGAGTCCCATTCGATCTCACCGCTGCGGAGACTGGAAACAGAGGCTTTAATAGTGGAAAGGGGAGTGCGTAATTCATGTGACACAGACGAGAGCAGGGTGGATTTCAGACGGTCGCTTTCTTCCAACAAACGGGCTTTGTTTTGCGCATTTACCAGGAAGGCTTTTTCTAATACCAGTGTGGTCTGGCTGCCAAATGCCCGTAATAACCGCATTTGCGGGTGGTCCAGTTCCTGAAACGTCCAGATTCTTATTTCACCAGAGTTATCTTCTCCGCCAGATATGTTCACGACAACTTCCGGATTTCGCTGCGGTTGGGATTTTCCTTCAGGGAAGTAGAGAAGGAATGGACTATTCTTCGTAACCCGAAGGGATATTTGAACTTTTTCTGCCGGAAAATGCTCAATGATCTTTTGCCCTACAATTTTAAGGATTTCATTCTCGTGTGTTGATCCGGCTAATGCCACATTCAATTCATACAGAATTGTTGTCTCACGCTCCCGTGCGACAGCCGTGGCTAAACCAATCTTCGCCTGATTAAGCGATTGGCTGATGATCACAGCTACGATCAAAAAAACGATCAATGCAAGAATATCTTGTGTCTGATGGACTGCCAGAGTGTGATATGGCGGGATGAAAAAATAATTGAAACTAAGGAAAGCGGCGAAAGAAGCGGTTATGCCGCCGGTTATACTAAAATAACCCGCTGAAACTACAACAGGAATTAAGAAAAGAAGCGCGATCACCGGAGTGTTCAGGCTATTTCGCAGAAAATCCAGAATCCATGTCAAAATAAAGACGAGAATTACGGAGAGAAAAAACTGGGAAAGATAAGATAATGTCAGTTTGGGATTCAGCATGATAATAATTAATCTTACCTTTTCAGTGGTAACCACGCAAGAATACGAACGAGAAAACATCTTCACGACTTTAGATATGATAAAATTCAAAATTGCATAATACTAAGAAAAATACATGAGCCTATAATCTTACTGATCACAGTAATGGAGGAGCAATGAAACGAATTGGTGTTTTAACAAGCGGTGGTGATGCGCCAGGCATGAATGCTGCCATCCGCGCCGTTGTGCGGACTGGTGCCGCCAAAGGCTGGGAAGTCTGGGGTGTAAAAGGTGGTTACCAGGGTTTGATCACCGGGAAGATAATGCCACTCGGTCCCCGTGATGTGGGCGGCATTATGCAGCGCGGTGGAACTGTTCTGGGGTCAGCCCGCTGCCCTGAATTCCGCACAGAAGAAGGACAATTAAAAGCCTTACGCACGTTAAATGAACAGGGTATCGAAGCCCTGGTGGTTATCGGCGGTAACGGTTCACAGACCGGTACCGGAGCTTTGAATAAACTGGGTTTTCCCGTTGTCGGCGTCGCCTCCACGATCGACAATGATCTTTACGGTTCTGATACCACTATCGGCGTGGATACGGCTTTGAATATTTCTCTGGAAGCGATTGACCGGTTGAAGACCACCGCCTCATCGTTCCAGCGTGCTTTTATGATTGAAGTTATGGGCCGCGATTGCGGTTACCTGGCGTTGATGTCGGCTATCGCCGGCGGCGCAGAAGCCTGCGTTATCCCCGAAGTAGAGACCGACCCTGAAGAACTCGCGCAGCGCCTGCGCGCCGCGTATCAGAAGGGCAAAGAACACGCGATTATCGTAGTGGCTGAAGGCGCGAAATATAACGCCGAAACACTGGGCCAATA
>CAYQTY010000078.1:5440-11920 GCA_964420535.1 uncultured Leptolinea sp.
CGAACGCCTGGGCTTTGACCTGCGTGTGACCATCCTGGGGCATGTGCAGCGCGGCGGCGCCCCTACCGCGTATGACCGTATTCTGGCTTCCCGCCTGGCTGCCGGCGCCACAGACGCCCTTGCACGCGGCGAGACCGGCGTACTGATCGGGATGATCCAGTCTAAAGTCACATCCACCCCGATTGATATTGTCAATGCCACCAAAAAAGAAATTGACATGGACCTGTTCGAATTAGCCCGTATTCTCGACTAATTGAAACAATAGAAGAGTATCAAAAACGGCGGAAATTTCCGCCGTTTTTTTTTATTCTTCTTTACCGTTCCAACGCAGGTAAGCCTCGATGAACCCGTCAAGGTCGCCATCAAGCACACCCTGCGTATTTCCCGCCTCGAAATCAGTCCGATGGTCTTTGACCATTTGATATGGGTGAAGCACATACGAACGGATCTGGCTGCCCCATTCTGTTTTTGTATATTCACCGCGCAGTTCCGCCAACTGTTTATCCTGCGCCTCCCGTTTTAATTCAAGTAACCGGGAACGTAATACCCTCAATGCGTTCTCCCGATTCTGCATTTGCGACCGTTCATTCTGGCATGAAACAACCAATCCGGACGGGATATGGGTAATGCGTACCGCGGTGGCATTCTTCTGCACGTTCTGCCCACCGGCGCCGGATGATTTATAAATATCGATTTTGAGATCATCCGGATTGATCTGAACTTCGGGATCTTCAGCCGCGGCTTCCGGTAAAACTTCAACCTGCGCGAAAGACGTGTGGCGGCGGTGAGCTGAGTCAAACGGGGAGAGCCGCACCAGGCGGTGAACGCCTTTTTCGGGCCGTAAATAGCCATACGCGTATTGCCCGGTTACAGCTATCGTACAGCTTTTTATTCCGGCTTCCTCACCTTCGGAAAGATCCAATATCTCCGTTTTAAAACCACGGCGTTCGCACCACCGCAGGTACATACGCTGCAGCATAGCGGCCCAGTCCTGCGAATCGGTGCCGCCGGCGCCGGAGTTGAAGGCAAGCAAGGCGTTGCCGCGGTCATACCGGCCTTTGAGAAATACACTGAGTTCCCGGCGTTCAAGTTCCTGTTCAACATCAACTAGTTCCGCTTCCAATTCTTCCCGCATGGACGCATCATCCATTTCAGAGAGTTCAAGCGTGTCGTTGATGCGTTTTTCCAGTTTGCGCCAGCCTTCGATTTCGTCACGAAGTTCGGATAGATTCTTCATGACGGTCTGTGCCTGTTCAGGGTTATTCCACAGGCTGGTATCTTCAGATTGAGCCTGTAAATCGGCTAATTCAGCTTCCCGTATGGGGAAGTCAAAGATGCACCATGAACTGCTGGATTTTTTCGGCACACAAGCGTGCCCTTGAAGATATATCTTGCATGGCAGAACTCCGAAAAATTATCTGGCGGCTAAAATGCCGTCAACAAATTCGACGCGGTCAAAAGGTTGCAGGTCTTCCGGTTTTTCGCCCAGACCGGCAAAAAGAATGGGGACGTGTAATTCTTTCTGGATGGCGAATGCCATGCCGCCGCGGGCGGAGGAATCCAGTTTTGTCAGGATCACCCCGGTGACTTTTGTAGTTTCATTGAAAGACCTGGCCTGATGAAGGGCATTTTGACCGGTGGTCGCGTCCAATACCAGCCAGACGCCGTGCGGCGCACCCGGCATGGCTTTGCCGACAACCCGGTGGACCTTCTTCAATTCTTCCATCAGGTTGTAGCGCGTATGAAGACGGCCGGCTGTATCAACCAGCAACAGGTCGCTTCCCCTGGATTTAGCCGCTTCCACGGCGTCATACGCCACCGCGCCGGGATCACCACCTGTTTGTCCGGAAATTACCGGAATGTTTAACCGGTCTGCCCAGACTTGAAGCTGGTCAACCGCGGCAGCACGATACGTATCGGCGGCTGCCAGAAGAACCTTCTTCCCCTGGTCAACAAAGCGTTTAGCCAGTTTGGCGGCGGTAGTTGTTTTACCTGAACCATTGACGCCAATCAGTAAAACCACGGCTGGTTGTTCATGTGGTACGACTTCTTGCGGTGTGACATCCAACCGGTTGATCAATTCTTCACGCAATTTTTCCTGAAGTTCAGGCGCGCGGGTTAGGCCTTCCTGACCCACCACCTTTTTGAGTGATGTGATAACCGATTCAGTGGTATCAAGCCCCATATCCGCCTGGATCAAGATTTCTTCCAGGTCGTCCCAGGTTTGCGCGTTGATTTCACTGGTTCCCAACAGGGAACTGATGCGCCCGAAAGTCTGCTTTCGGGTGCGTTCAAGACCATTAAACCATTTAGAGAATATGTCAGCCACGGGTGCGAATTATACCTTACTCGAAAATTTATCTGAAACCAACTCAGGAGGGATTGGAAGCCGCTTTTAGATGTTTGCCAGCCAGTTGACCGCAACCGGCCTGAATATCAATACCACGGCGCAGCCGGATGGTGCAGGGAATACCGGCGGAATTCAACTCTTCTGAAAAAGCCTGTGCCCGATCCAGTGAAGTCGCTTTTCCACAAAATTCTGTTGTGGGGTTCAACGGAATGACATTCACATGGCAGATCATACCCCGAATCAGGCTGGCCAATTCGCGGGCGTCTTCCGGCCGGTCATTCACATTGTCAATCAATGCCCATTCGAATGTGATCCGGCGTCCGGTGGTTTCAACGTAGTCACGGCACGCGGGGATCAATTCCGATAGCGGGTATTGTTTATTGATCGGCAGCAAATTGGACCGCAGTCCGTCATTGGCCGCGTGCAGGCTGACGGCGAGATTCACCTGCCGTTTTTCTTCGGCAAATTCCCGTATCTTCGGCACAAGACCAACCGTGGATATTGTAAAGCGGCGGGCGCCCAGGCCGAAACCGCGCGGGTCATTCAGCCGGTCTATGGCGTCCAATGTGTTGTCATAATTTATGAAAGGCTCACCCATGCCCATCACCACGATATTGGTGACGGCTTCGCCTACAGTTTTCAATTCACGGGCAAAATATAGAACCTGTTCCACTATTTCGCCTGAGGTCAGATTGCGGAAGAACCCCATTTGCCCGGTGGCGCAGAACACGCAGCCCATCGCGCAGCCTGCCTGGGTGGAGATGCACAGGGTGCGGCGCTCATCATATTTCATGAGAACCGCTTCAACAGCCTGCCCATCGCGCGTTTTAAAAAGGGTCTTGATGGTCATCCTGTCGGATGATTCCAGACGATCAACGGGGAAAAGACCGGTGAACTCAGCTTTCTCCGCCATAAGTTTTTTCAAAGATACGGGCAGGTTGCTCCATTCATCCGGGGTGCTTTTCAGGTTCCGGTAGATCCCTTCCCATATCTGATTGACCCGAAAGGCGGGCTGTTTCCAGTCGGCCAGAAGGCTTTTTAATGCCTCCCGGTCAAGATCGTAAATCAACGGTTTTTCCATGATCAATCAATATCCAGTAATTTCCAGATGTTATCCGCCACGAGATCGGGTTTGGGTTCCCATGCGTCCAGCATTGCCGGGGAGGTGACGCCGCTCATCACCAGGCCGGTTCTACAACCGGTTCGCTGACCTCCGAGAATATCGGTATCCAGACGGTCTCCAATGGCCAGCGTGGTATCCAGTGTGGTTCCCAGGCGTTCCATACTTATCTCATACATTGCTGGCTCAGGCTTACCGGCAAAAACCGGTTTGACCCCGGTAGCTGTTGAAACCGCCGCGATGATGGAGCCGGCGCCCGGAACCTGTCCGCGCGGGGTGGGGAAGGATGCGTCAGGATTGGTGCCGATAAACAATTTGCCTGACCGGATCAGCAGCGTTGCGATTTCAAGCTTTTCATACGTAACATGGCGGTCAAGGCCCACGATCACGGCCTGCGCATCTTTTTCATCAAAAAAGTATCCGGCAGCTTCAATCGCAGCCCTGGTCGCCGGGCTGACAACACCGTACACAGGTCCGCCATCCGGGAAGTGACGCTTGAGCAGCGCGACGACTACCTGAATGGAATTAATGATCTGCCAGGGTTCCAGTTCAACGCCAAAGGATTTCATGCGCTGTAAATGTTCGCCGGTGTTGTGAATGGCATTGTTGGTTGCCATGATCACCCGCCAGCCTTTTTCTTTAATACCGGCAAAAAGGCTGGGTAGGTCACCCAGCGGTTGGCTGCCTTCGTACAGAACGCCATCCATGTCGAGGATCAATCCCTTAATGGCTGGTTGTAAAGATTGGATCATGCAGGCTCCAAATGTTAAATCAAAAGGCCGGAAAAACAATCCGGCCTTAATTGTAATTCGTTCAATACTACTTCTGGGGTGATTTCAGGATCTGGTCCACCAGACCGTAGTCAACGGCCGCCTGGGCGTCGAGATAATAATCTCGATTGGTATCCCGTTCGATCACATCAATCGGTTGGCCGGTGGCTTCAGACATGATCTCGTTCAGGCGAGCTTTGAGACGCAGGATTTCTTTAGCCTGAATCTCGATATCTGAAGCCTGACCCTGGGCACCGCCCAGAGGCTGATGCATGTGGATGGTGGCATGGGGCAGGGCGAAACGCTGGCCTTTTGTGCCGGCAGCCAGCAAAACGGTGCCGAAGGAAGCTGTCACACCAACTGCTACGGTGCTGACTTTGTTGGGGATCATCTTCATCGTATCCAGAATGGCCAGGCCAGCATAGATCTGCCCACCGGGAGAGTTGATGTACATCTGGATGCTTTTATCCGGGTCTTCGTGGCTCAGGTAGAGCAATTGGGCGACGACTACATTGGCAACCTGTTCGTCAATGGCAGTTCCCAGAAAAATGATACGTTCTTTGAGCAACAGGGAATAGATATCGTAGGCACGTTCACCACGGCCGGACGATTCCACCACCATCGGGATCACAGAACGAAACGTTGATTCACTCATTTGATCTCCTTTTTAGAGAACAGAGACACACTTATTCGGCTGCTGCCTCAGGGGCTTCAGCGGCCGCTTTCTTGGCGCGGGGTTTCTTGGGTTTGGCTTCGCCTTCAGCGGCTTTTTTGGCCGGTTTTTCGGCAGAGGGTGTACCCGAAGCGAGACCGCGAAGGAATTCGAGCACCTTGCGGTTCATGGCGCGGTTGGCGGCTTCAAAAGCGACCGCCTGGCTGAATTTCTTGTCATTGAAATTCTTGCGGATCTGTTTCTGATCCATTGTCATGCTGATTTCACTAACTGTCTGGTTGAATGAGTTCTCGAGTTCGTCATCCGTCAGCTGAAGATTTTCAGTTTTGCTGACCTCAGTGACAAGCAATGAGCGCTCAAGGCGTTTGACCGCAACCGGTTTGAGTTCTTTTTCTTCCAGCTCTTGCAGTGACAGTTTGCGGACCTTCAGATAGGTTTCAAGGTCCATCTGCTGTTGAGACAGAGTATCCTGCAGGGAATGCAGAACACTGTGGGTTTCTTCTTCCAGCATATGGGGCGCGTATTTGAAGGAGCACAGGGCGACCATTTTGTCCAACAGGTCATCGAAGTACTGGCTGTCATATTCTGATTTGCTGTCAGCTTCCAGACGGCGGCGCATGTAATCTCTGAAGGCGTCCACATTCTGGAACTGGCCGATCTTCATCACGAATTCGTCATTCAATTCGGGGGCGACAATTTCCTGAACGCCGCGCAGCAGAACGGTGAATTCAAGTTCACGGCCCTGAAGTTTTTCCACACGGTCATCTTTGGCGAATTTGTGTTTGAAGGTCTTGGTTTCGCCGGCTTTCATCCCGATGACATTCTTTGAGAAATTCTCGAAGGGCCAGGTTTCTTTGTGTAAGTCATTTTCACCAATGATCGCCTGGTGAGGGGTTTTGGAGATGAATTCTTTGTCTTCGCCTTCTACGGGTTTGACGAAAGAAGCGGAGAGTTCCATGTTGACCATGTCGCCTTCATTGGCTTCGCGTTCAACATCGGTGGGGGTGGAATAATTGGAAACAACCGATTTGATGGCTTTATCCACCTGTTCATCGCTGATAACAGGTTCAACATAATCCTGTTTAACGGATTTCAGGTCGCCGATGGTCACGACGGGAGCCAGAGGAATGGTGAAGGAAAACTTCGGGGGATCCATGCTGATGATATCATCCAGTTTGCCCATGCCTGAAGCTTCGATCTTGGCTTCATCAAGGATCTGGGGGTATTTATCGTCGACGAGGATTTCCATAGCCTGTTCGCGAACAGCTTCGTCACCATAGGTGCGCAAGACAACAGCATAAGGCGCTTTGCCGGGGCGGAAGCCGGGGATCTTTGTTTTTTCTGAAATCTGGCGGGCAGCTTTGTGCATATAGGCTTCTAGATCGGAATTTTCAAATTCCGCAATAACATTGACCTGATGGTCATCACGGGGTGTGGTTTCGAGTTTCAAAGATTTTTTCCTTCTAAAAATATTAGGTTTTCAGTGGGGATGAAGGGACTTGAACCCTTACGCCTTGCGGCACATGATCCTAAGTCATGCCTGTCTGCCAATTCCAGCACATCCCCA
>CAYQTY010000079.1:0-3123 GCA_964420535.1 uncultured Leptolinea sp.
CGGCAACGATCATCCCACCTATTTCATCGCCGATATCGCGGCCAATCATGACGGCAGTCTGGACAGGGCAAAATTGCTCATCCGCCTGGCGAAAGAAGCCGGCGCAGACGCGGCTAAGTTCCAGAACTTCCAGGCCCCCAAGATCGTATCAGATTACGGCTTTAAGTCCATGGGCGGACAGGTATCCCACCAGGCTAAATGGAAGAAATCTGTCTTTGAAGTTTACAGGGATGCTTCGGTTCCGTTTGACTGGACTGCCGTGTTGAAGGAAGAATGCGATAAAGTGGGGATCGATTACTTCTCATCCCCCTATGATTTCGAATCCATCGACCACCTCGACCCGTTCGTGCCGGCGTACAAGATCGGATCGGGTGATATCAACTGGCTGGAGACTCTGGAATACATCGCCCGCAAAAACAAACCGGTCTTGCTGGCTACCGGCGCCTCTGATATGGGTGACGTGCAGCGCGCGGTGAAAACCATTCTGGCGGTCAACCCGGAATTGGTTTTGATGCAGTGCAACACGAACTACACTGCGAGTCTTGAAAATTTCGACCACATCCACTTGCGTGTGTTGACCACCTTCCATAGCATGTATCCTGACCTGATCCTCGGCCTTTCTGATCATACTCCGGGACACGCTTCCATTCTGGGGGCGGTTGCGCTGGGCGCGCGGGTGATCGAGAAACACTTTACCGATGATAATTACCGTGAAGGCCCCGACCATGCCTTTGCCATGAATCCTCAAAGCTGGGCTGACATGGTGAAGAATACCCGGCAATTGGAACGCGCGCTGGGTTCGGGTGACAAGTTCGTGGCCGAAAACGAACAGCAGACCGTGTACCTGCAGCGCCGCTGCCTGCGTGCCGCGCGTGACTTCAAAGCGGGTGAAATCATCACCCGTGAGATGGTCGACGTGTTACGTCCGGTGGCAAAAGGCGCCATCCTTCCGAACGAACTGAGTCTGGTGATCGGTACAAAAATTTTGACCGATATGCCGGCTGGCAAAGAGATCTGCTGGACAGATCTCGGGAAAGCCTGATTGGGGGGATCATGCGCATCCTCTACGCGTCCCGCGGTTTCGGGGTTCATGATGAACGCTTTTTACGGGCTCTGTCCGCATCTGGGCACGAGATATTCTTTCTGCCGTTAACACCAGCCACGCATCCAGGTATGGTTCTGCCGGATGGTGTAAGGCAGATCTATATACCCACCGAAAAAGAGACCACCCCCCACACGATTGGCAGTCTTATTGACCGCTGGAAAATTGACCTTGTACATGCCGGACCGGTCAACGATGTGGCACGTGCAATTGCCTTTAGCGGATTCAAACCGCTCGTCAGTATGTCGTGGGGATTTGACCTGCTTTGGGATGCCGATCGTGAATTGTTAGTATGGACGGCCATTAAAGAAGCGCTGGATCACACCACCGTATTCTTCTGTGACGCGCATAGCGTGGAGACCCGGGCGGTGAAAGACTACGGATTCGACCCCTCACGTACGGTTGTTTTCCCCTGGGGCGTTGACCATGACCTGTTCTTCCCGACGGGTGCGCGCGCTGGACGGCCATCAAATGAGCCGCTGCGGTTGTTTTCCAACCGCGCATGGGAAGACCAATATGGCGTGGATGTGCTGGTTGACGGTCTGATCCGCGCCGGCAAGACCGGTGTGGTGTTTAAAGCGGTTCTGGCCGGTGATGGCTCCATGTGGCAGGACCTTCAGAATAAGGTCAAGAAATCAAGCATCGCGCACCAGGTTCAATTTGTTGGCCGCATTTCACAGGCTGAACTGCCTGCTTATTACAATGACGCGGATGTATATCTCAGCGCGTCTCATGTGGATGGATCGTCGCTTTCGTTGATGGAAGCCATGTCATGCGGTACTGTCCCGCTGGTAAGCAACATTGCCAGTAACAAGGAATGGGTGGAAGACGGCGTCAGCGGATATATGTTCGAGGATGGTGACGACGTTCACCTTGCTTCGCGTTTATTGGCACTGGATAAAGTGCGTCAGAAACTTCCGATACTTTCCCGTAACGCCCAGGCTGTCGCGGAAGAACGCGCCGACTGGACGAAAAACCAAAAAACCATGCTGGCCGGGTATGACCTGGCGATGAAACTGCATCTGGAAAAGGGGCTGTAAGCGTGAAGAAACCTCTTTCGCGCCTGGACGTTTTGATGATCATCGTTCTGGCGCTGGGCGGCTTGTGGATGGCGGGGGCATCGGGCAACAAACCGGTGCATCCGGCGGAAGATGCCGCCATGCTTATGCGCTATTCACAGCACCTCGCGCAGGGTCACGGCATTGTGTGGAACATCGGCCAACCGCCTGTGGATGGCGCCACGGACTTCCTGTTTATGGCACTGCTAGCCGGGCTGTACGCGTTGGGCGCGCCGCTGGAAGCAACGCTTCTATGGGTGTGCGGGATCGCGCATGTGGTCACCGTGCTGCTGGTGTATTACGGTGCCCGCCGGTACTTCAAAGGCGGCGCGCTGGCCGCGGTGATATCGGCTACGTTCCTGCTGGTTGGTCCCGGCTTGCGTTACGCCGAAGCCAGTTTCGGCACGCCGTTCTTTGCCATGTTCGCTGCGTTGAGCTGGATCAAAGCACAGGAAGCGGTTGAGAATCCTCGGTCCACACTGAAAGCGATGTTGTTCGCTCTGTCCTGCCTGCTGATGGGACTCACCCGCCCGGAAGGCGTTTTGATCGCTGGTTTCATGCTGGCGGCCGTCATTTATCGGCTCGGATGGAAATACTCATTGAGGACAGTCACGGTATTTACAGCCGTTTTTCTGATTTTGGGCGGCACGTATTTCCTCTGGCGCTGGAGCTATTTCGGGTATCCACTGCCCAATCCGTTCTACAAGAAGGGCGGGGGGAACCTGTACGTTGACAGCCTGACCAATGCTGTTAGCGGCGTGCTGGAATTAAGCTTCCCATTCTGGCTGGTGTACGCCGCCGGTTTGATCGGTCTGTTGTGGACTGGCTGGCGCCGGTTTGTGGCAGAGCAAACCTGGTGGAGGAGCGTTCGAAATTTCTTAGCCAGTCTGTCTTCTACCGAGAATTACGCAAAGATCATTACCATTACCCGTGTATTGGGAATTGTCATGCTCGCGGCGTTTG
>CAYQTY010000079.1:3172-11773 GCA_964420535.1 uncultured Leptolinea sp.
CATCGTACACGGGGTTCCTGCTGGCGCTGCTGGTCACCGGCCTGCTCGGGGTGACGGTTTCGCGTTGGCTGCCGATCCGCGTAGGACTTTCCTCCACGTTGGTAAAGGCGGAGAAGGACACTCGTTTCAAATCAATAATCCCTGCCACAATCTATGCTTCTATCCCGGTTGTGGGTTTCACCCTGATGTGGGTGCTGCTCTCAAACGAAATGAATTACCTTTGGCGTTTCCAGTACCCGATTCTGCCGGTCATCCTGATGACCTGGCCGTTGCTGGTTGACGCGCTGAAAAAAGATATCGAATGGCCGTCAGGGGAGGCGTTGAAGGCTTCCCTGGTGATCGCCGTTCTGTTGCTGGGCGCCGGGCTGCTCTGGAACCAATCAACCCGCTGGCAGATCAACTACCAGTCTGACGGGCGATACGAGGTGGCGCAATACCTCTCACAATACGCTGACAGGCAGTACACCATCGCCACCACAGAAGCCGGCCTGCTGCCGCTGTATTCTCGCTGGCAGGCGGTGGATACCTGGGGCTTGAACGATGCCTGGATCGCGCACAATGGCGGGATCACAAAAGAGTATCTGGCGAAGATCAAGCCAGAAATTATCATGTTCCACGCGGATTTCTCACCGGTCTACCCGAAAAAGGAAGCCGGAGATGCCTGGGGTTCCATGTTGATGACGCTGGATACCTACACCCGTGAAAACGGGTATATTCTGGCTGCCGCCTACGGTGACAGCCCGGTGGACACGCATTATTATTACGTGCGGCCTGATTTCCCCGAAAGCACGGATATTGTCGCATTCATCCGTTCGCTGGATGGCGGCGCCTATCATTACGGTTCACACACCGTGGATTACAACAAATTGCAGTGGAAGAAGGAATAGCCATGCCTGAGAAACAGCGCACGGTTGCCATTGTTCAGGCGCGGATGAGTTCCAGCCGCCTGCCGGGCAAAGTGCTCAAAGAGATTAATGGTAAACCGATGATCGCCCATGTTGTCGAACGCACCGGCCGTGCCGCCTGTATTGACCAGGTAGCCGTTGCTACAACGGTTGACCCGTCTGATGATGCCATCGAAGCCTGGTGCAAAGAATCGCAGACTGCCTGCTCCCGCGGCAGCATGTTTGACGTGCTTGACCGCTTCTACCAGGCGGCCCGGCAATTTGACGCGTCCATCATTGTGCGAGTGACCGCTGACTGCCCGGTGATCGATCCGCAGGTGATCGATGACACTGTGGCAGCATTCCACGCGCATAACGCGGATTTCGCCGCCAACCGCCTGCCGCCGCCCTGGGGACGCACCTTTCCTATCGGGCTGGATACGGAAGTAGTTAGTTATGAGGCATTGGAACGGGCGTGGAAGGAAGCGAAAGAACCCCACGAGCGCGAACATGTGATGCCGTATTTATATGATGTTGAAGGCCGGTTCAAGATCTACCAGTTGAATACAACCCCTGATTATGGAGCCCTGCGCTGGACGGTGGATACACCGGAAGATCTGGAATTCATCCGTGGTGTATTCGCCTTCCTGCCTGAACCTGACAATTTTACCTGGCTGGATGTGCTGAAAGTGACGCAGGATCACCCGGAGTTGAATGCCATCAACGCCGAAATCAAACACAAGGTGTTCAACGAAGTGGATAAACGGATGCAGCGATGATCTCAATTTTTACCGCACCAAAACCATTCACCAATCCGCATATCGCCACCATCCAGCGCAATGCCATCCGCTCATGGAAGGCTATCGGCGCGGATGTCATTCTGGTGGGGGATGAAGACGGTATCGCCGAAACCGCTGCCGAACTGGGCGTCAAGCATGCCCCCAATGTGGTTTGCAATTCCTATGGCACCCCGATGATCGATTCGATCTTCGCGCTGGGACGCAGCATGGCGGATTTCGATCTGCTGGCCTACATCAATGCCGACATCATCCTGCTCCCCGATTTTAATACGGCGGCGGAGCGCGTGACGCGCACCCAGTCAAAATTCCTGATCATCGGCCAACGCTGGGACCTGGATGTGCGAGACGACCTCGATTTTACCGGCGACTGGGTGGATCGTATGCAGTATGAGATCAAAACCCGCGCTCGACGTCACCCGCGCGGTGGCAGCGACTATTTTCTGTTCCCCAGGAACGTTTTTGAATACATTCCGCCCTTCGCCATCGGCCGCGCCGGTTGGGACAACTGGATGATCTATGAAGCCCGCCAGAAGGGCTGGAAAGTGGTGGACGGCAGCGATGCCGTGACCATCATCCACCAGGACCACGATTACAGTCACCTGCCTGGCGGAAAACCGCATTACAAGCTGCCTGAAACCTTTGACAACATCAAAGCCGGGGGCGGCAAGCGCACCATCTTTGTATTGGACGATTGCGACTACATCCTGAAGAACGGCGAATTGGATTACTTCCCGATGAGCTGGAAGAAATTCTGGCGCGAGGTTGAGATACTGCCGTTGGTTCGCTGGCATTCCAAATTCATGACGGTAGTCTTCTTCGCTATCTTCCATCCGAAAAAAGCCTACGCCGAGTGGCGGTCAAAGAAAGCCGCGAAAGCGGATTAACGCCCCGCGGCAACGTGGTATAAATCAAACCGAAAGAGATAACGCATGCGAGTCGGACAAAACCCCGCGAAATATGTGAAAACAGTCATCAAGCCCGAACGGATCACCGTTGCGGTCTTGAATTACATCCCCTTCCTGAGCGGCTTCTACACCGAAGCGCTGGACGTGCTGAAGGTCTGCCTGGATAGCGCCCGCAAAGAGGCCGGCCTGCCGTTTGATCTGCTGGTGTTTGACAACGGCTCGTGCGAAGAGGTCAAGAATTACCTGATCAACGAGCAGGACGAAGGCCGCATCCAGCACCTGTTCCTTTCTGAGAAGAACCTGGGCAAAGGCGGCGCGTGGAACATCATGCTGGCCGGCGCGCCGGGCGAGATCATCGCCTACGCCGACAGCGACTGCCTGTTCTACCCCGTCTGGCTGGCCGAATCCGTCAAACTGCTGGAGACCTATCCCAATGTGGGCATGGTCACCGCGCGGCCATTCCGTACCAATCCGGATTTCTACACAGGCACGGCTGTCTGGGGTGAAAAGAACGCCGGCTTGAAACGCGGGCAGTTCATCCCCTGGGAAACCTTCCTGGAGTTTGACCGTTCCATTGGCCAGACGGATGAAGACATAAAGAAACACTATGACTCCAGCGAAGATGTGATGCTGGAATACAACAGCGTTCAGGCTCTGGCCGGCGCGTCACACTGGCAGTTTACCGCCCGTAAAGATGTGTTGGCGAAGTTCCTGCCGTTTGACATGGACCGCCCCATGGGGCAGGTCAAACAGTTGGACCAGCGCATGAACGAAGCCGGTTATCTGCGGCTGATGCCCGTCAAACCGTATGCCATGAACATGTCCAACACCCTGCGCAGTGTTCCGGGGATCGACCCGAAGGGCAGCGACAAAGCCGTGCAGACCGGTCAACGCCGCCTGCTGCTGGACCTGCCGCCGGTGAAGAAAGTTCTGTTATCGTTATATGATGCCATTTTCCGCTGGTACTATGACCGCCCGGCGGCGAAATAAGGAGACCTGTCCGCATGCCGGATAAGAAAACTGTATTTATCAGCGCCGATCACGGCCTGGCGATTGTGTATTTTTTGCAGAGCGATGTCGTTCCGTCTTTGTTGAAAGCCGGAGCGGAAGTGGTCATCCTCACGGATGACGGCCTGAAAGACCAGATCGAAAAGCGCTTCGGCCAGCCCGGCCTGCACGTGGAAGGCCTGCGCATGAAGGAATGCCGCCACTATGCCAAATCGGTGGAACCCTCACGCCAGTGGTGGCTGAATTTCCTGCGCCGGGTGGGCGCGTCAAACCGCATCAATGTGGAAGCCCTCACCAGCCATGTGCGCCAGGTGAATGTGGAAGCGTCACGCCGCCGCAAACTGCTGATGATGGGGATGAAAGCCGCTGTGGGGCTGATGCGTCGTTCAAAAGCCGCGCGCCGCTTTGTGTACAAAGCCCAATTAAAATACAACCCCGAACTGTATACCGACCTGTTTGAGAAATACAACCCCGATCTGGTGATCGCCAGCACGCCCGGTTGGCGGCTTGACCGCTTCCTGCTGCGCCAGGCAGCCCAACGCGGGGTGAAGACTGCGGCCGTGGTGGTGGGCTGGGACAATCCGTCCAGTTACAGCCTGCCCGGCGCGCCCGTCGATTGGATTACCTGCTGGTCAGAGATTCAGAAACAGGAGCTGGTGGAAGGTGACGACTGGCTGCCGGAACGAGTCAATGTGGGTGGCATTCCATCGTATGACGGCTACTTCCATAAACAGTGGTTGATGAGCCGTGAAGAATATTTCAAACTTCATAATCTTGACCCGAACCGCAAATTGCTTTCGTATGCCAGCAGCTTCATCACCTTCTCGCCCAACATCCAGAACATTGAAGCCCTCGCCCGGCTGGTTTCCGAAGATAAACTTGCTGAACCGTCGCAATTGTTGATCCGGCTGCACCCCAACCATTTCATGGACGAGCCGCTGTTCGCCGCGGAACGTGAGAAGGTACGGGCAATGGTCAAAACCATGCCGCACGTGCACCTGGTGGAACCCGTTCCGCTGGGCGGGGAGCTGGGGTATTACTCCGGTGAGGATATGCCGGAAAAGACCTCGATGATGGCCTATTCGGATGTTTTCCTGACGGTGTATTCCACCATGGTGGTGGAGGAAGCCATCCACGGCAAACCCATCGTCGCCGTGTGCATTGACGCGCCCGGCGGTTGGAACCAGGCCGGACGCTTCTCACTGCCCCTCTCCCAGATTGGCGAATGGCCCACCCACCAGCGTTTCCGCCAGGCCCAGGCTGGACGGGTGGCCCTGAATGAAACCGAACTGCGCGAGGTGATCAACACCTACCTGCGGAACCCGGATGCGGATAAACCGCAGTGTGAAAAGTTCATCCGCGACGAGGTCACCTTTACAGATGGCACGGCCGGAAAACGCACGGGTGAGTTTCTTGTATCCCTGCTGGATAAGACAAAACCGGAGGATTTCCGATGAAATTCCTGATCGCGGGTTTTGGTTCGATCGGCCGCCGTCACCTGCGCAACCTGCGTACGCTGGGCGAGACGGACATCATTTTGCTGCGTTCCAACAAATCCACCCTGCCGGATGACGAGATCACCGGCCTGCCGGTGGAGACCGACATTACCGCCGCGCTGGCTCACAGGCCGGACGCGGTGATCATTTCCAACCCTACTGCGTTACACCTTGATGTTGCCATTCCGGCGGCGAAAGCCGGCTTTGCCATCCTGATGGAGAAACCGGTATCCCATTCGCTGGATCGTTTGGATGAATTCAAACTGGCGGCGAAAGCCGGCGGGGCGGGTGTGCTGCTGGGCTACCAGTTCCGCTTCCACCCCGGTCTGCGCCAGGTAAAAGCCTGGCTGACGGACGGGTTGATCGGCCGGCCGCTCTCCTTCCGCTGTCAATGGGGCGAATACCTGCCCAACTGGCACCCGTGGGAGGATTACCGCAAAAGTTATACCTCCCGGTCTGACCTGGGCGGTGGGGTGGTGGTCACGTTGAGCCACCCGATTGACTACCTGCGCTGGCTGCTGGGCGATGTGAAGAGCCTGTGGGCATTCTCCGGCCGGTTGAGCGACCTGGAGATACAGGTGGAAGATTACGCCGAGATCGGCATGCAGTTCGCCAACGGCGTCACTGGCAGCCTGCATGTTGACTACTATCAGCAGCCGCCTTCACACACGCTGGAGATCACCTGCACGGCGGGACGCATCACCTGGGATAACGCGGACGGCACCGCCCGTCTCTTCCAGGCGCAGACCGGCGAGTGGCTGGATGTAAAACTCCCCCCGAACTTTGACCGCAATGACCTGTTCATCACGGAGACAAAGCACTTTCTGGATATCATTCAGAAGAAGGCGGAACCTGCCTGCTCGCTGGCGGACGGGGAAGCCGCGTTGAAGCTCTGCCTGGCTGTGCATGAATCCGCTGCCAAGGGGCAGTTGATCCACCTCTAAGAAAACCTGTGGAAAACAAAAAATCGTTCCTTCAAAAATGGTTCCCATACCTCGCAGCAGGATATTTCCTCCTGCTGACAGTCTTAATGACCTGGCCGCTGGTCACCGTGATGGGTAACCAGATGGTTGGCCAGGTGGGCGACAACATCTACTTTGTGTGGATGATCGGCTGGTTCAAGAAGGCGTTGTTTGACCTGCACGTCAACCCGTTCAATGTGTGGTTCCTGAACTACCCTGAAGGGTGGAGCCTGGCGTACACCGAGATCACCCCGGCGCAATTGCTGCTGGCGCTGCCATTCAGCCTGATTGCAAGCCCGACGTTTGCCTACAATGCGGCGCATATGCTCTCATTCGCACTCAGTGGGTTGATCATGGCGCTCTGGATTCGCCGGTTGACAGATTCACACGGCGCGGCGCTGCTGGCAGGCACGGCGTATGCCTTCCTGCCGTTCCACTTCGCGCATTTTTTGATCGGGCATCTGAACCTCTCAGGGCTGCAGTGGTTCCCGCTGTTCTTCTGGGGGTTCTTTGACCTGCTGCTTCAGAGTCAATCCGGTGGAGAAGGGTCACAGAAAAGTGCTATCCTCAAAACCGGCATCGGGTTGGGGCTGATTGCCCTCACCTCGCAATATTATCTGTTCATGACCGGCATTATCGCCGCGTTCATCTTTGTTATCAATCTCCTGTTCATCAACCGCCCTGTATTGAAACAGAAATCCTTCTGGATGGGCTGGCTCATCGCCGCGTTGGTGGCATTGCCTTTGATCGCCGCGGCGGTCGCGCCTTATATCAGCCTGGCGGGCAAGGGCGAACTGCCTGACCGCGAACTGGGTATCGTGCGCCCCTATTCTGCGGGCCTGACGGATTTCGCCCTTCCATCCACCGACCACTTCCTGTGGGGCAAATGGGTGGGCGAACACTTCAACCGCGACATGTGGGTGGAAGGGACGCTGTATGTAGGGCTGGTCAACGCGGCGCTGGCTGTTTTCGCGTGGGTCACCCGCAAGAAGACCAACCGGAAAACCCTGTTGATCCTCATGCTGGCTGGAGGCGCGCTGGCACTGCTGCTGGCTATGGGTACCGACCTGCACTGGAACGGCGCGCCCGTGGAAATTCCCACCCCCGCATTTTTGCAAGCCCGATGGGATAAACCCACCCTTCCCATTCCGCTGCCGGGCTGGGTGCTGTTCAAATACTTCCCCTTCTATGCCAAATTACGCGCCCTGATGCGCTTCGGCATTTTTGTGCTGCTGTTCATCTGCGCGGCTGCCGGGCTGGGCACGGCGGAAATTCTGCGGCGTTTTTCACCCCGCTGGAAGAACGCGGCGGCGGCCGGCCTGATCCTGCTGGTGCTGTTTGACTTCTACCCCGGCCCGACCACAGAATTTACCCCGGTGCAGGCGCGTCCTGTGGATACCTGGCTGTCAAAGCAGCCTGGTGACGGCGCGGTCGTCCAGATGCCGTTCTCCATCGCGGAAGACCAGGAACACACCTATTACACCCTCGTACATGGCAAACCGTACGTGGGCGGCTTCTTCAATGCCTTCCCGCCGGCGCAGTACAAACGGGTCAAACCCATCCTGATGAACTTCCCGGATAAAGCCAGCGTGGAATTGCTGCGCGAACTGAAGGTCCGGTGGGTACTGGTGGATAAGAGTCAGTACTGCGACTGGAACAAGACGCAGGGGATGATCGAACGCTTTGGGTTCAATCTGGAAGCCGAACCCGGCGGCATGGCGGTCTTCACCGTTCAGGTGGAAAAATGAGTATGAAAAAATCCAGTGGGGTAAAAATCTCTTCCGAAGTAAAAGAGCAAAAAAGGACCGCACTGTACGAAACGTATCCGTTGCTGGGTCTGACCGTTTTTATAGGCTTCGCGCTGGCCGTGTGGAGCACACACCTGGGTCCCGGAGTGGGCGGTGACGCCACTATCTACCTGACCTCCGCGCAGAACCTGGTCAAAGGGATCGGGCTGGGGCTATTGCAGCCGGACGGTTCCTTCAGATTATTGCCGTATTCTGCGCCGCTGTTCCCGCTGATCCTGTCACCCTTCGCGGTGTTGGGACTTAATCTGACCTTCGTCGCCCGCTGGCTTAACATTCTGTTTTTTGCCGGGTTGATCCTGCTGGTGGGATACACGTCACTCAAATTGACGGCCAATATAAGGCAGGGTTTGCTCCCTGCCGGATTGTTGGCTGTTTCACCCATCCTCCTGCCGGTGTATTCGTGGGCGATGGCCGAACCTGTCACCTTATTGCTGGGTTTTGGCGGGCTGGCCATGGTTTTATCGAGTATTGATAAAAAGATTTCGAACCGCCCGGGCTGGCTGGAAATCAGCGGGTTACTGCTGGGGCTTTCCATCGCGGCACGCTATTCCGCCGCGGCTTTCCTGGGCACCGGCTTGTTGTTGTGTCTGATCCGCCTTAAATTGCCGTTCTGGAAACGGGTTCTGGCGGCTGTACGCATGGGCGTCATCGGGATGATTCCGATAGCCATCTGGGTAGTCGTGCAGTTTGGGAAAACATCGTCCATCAGCGCGCGTACGCTGTTGACCTTCAACGAAA
>CAYQTY010000080.1:0-3857 GCA_964420535.1 uncultured Leptolinea sp.
GGCACTTTCATTCGTCGATGACTCCAGTTTACTCACTGGTTGTATGGATTGCAACTCCGATAAAAGCTTCATGATATTTCCCGCGTCAGCCTGGATTGCGGTATTTTGGTCAATACTCCAGTTACTGAAATCTTTACCCATCCGCAGGCTAATGGATTGTCCGTGAGGATCTTCGTACTTAATTAGGCGGGTTTCTTCCACTTTCCAATCCGCCAGGGGAGATGGGATTTGCGTAGCGGTTGGTGTGGAATCTCCTTTAAAAATGGAAGGATTCTTCTGCGTGAAGATGGCAAACGCAATCAACACAGCCATGATTCCCAGCAGGATCAATGTGGGTTTCTTGACCATGGGTTACCCTCTCTTTTTCCTCTGAACTGAAGTGATTATGCCCGTGACGAGGATCAAGCCAGGGATTAGCAGGACGGTGATCAGAAAGATTAAACCATTGGTAAAAACAGTCGGGGGATTTAATGTGCGCTGGGTATTGTCACGCGGCGTGAGATTCAACATATCTTCCTGTCCGGCCGCCCAGTCAATGGCGTTTATTATGAAAACACTGTTGCCATACTGTGGGTAATTATTATCGGCAGCAAATTCTGAGTCACCAACTACAACCAGTCGGGCGTTTGTTGTGTTATTTTGAGCCGCCATGGCAATCATCAACGGTCCAATGTGGTCTGTTTTTTCATCCGGAGCAACTTTCAGGCTCTTGATGCTTTCCTGGTCTGTTTCACCCCAGGAGGCGCTGGACGAATTTACCAAAGGGTATCCGGTGATATTGGCATTGGTACTGTCAAAGGTGATGGACCGCGCGACCGGGAATACAGTGTAAAGCCGCTGCAGCCGCTCCGTGATGGCATGAGACCCATAGCTGTTTGTCGCCAGAACAGTGGGCGGATTGACATTGGTGTCGATCATCAGATCGTCATCGAGGGATATACCCCAGTCGGATTTCAAATATGCGCCCAACAGGTCATCGGAAGGTTGTATGCCGCTTTCCGCGGACGGATTTTCCAACCAGACCAATGCTTTACCACCAGACAGATAATCCTTCAGCAGGTCAACCTCTTTTTGATTCAGCGGGGCAGTGGCGCCGGCAATCACTATCGCCAGGGCATCATCCGGAATTTTGGCGGCATTCAACAGGTCCAGCGTTTTAACGGTGTAATTCTTGCCTTCCAGTACCGATTTCACCAGGCTGTAACTTTCCTGACCAGCGGCTTCGATGGGGTATTCACCGTGCCCCTGCAGGAAATACACATTCCGGTCGCCGGGGTTGGAAAGGCGCACCAGGGCATTGGAAATGCCTTTTTCGTCCGTGTAGGTGACCTGCTCACTCCGGCCTTCCATGTTTAGAACAAGGGTGCCATCGCTGGTAATCTTAGCGGCTTTAGCGGCAACCGGGTCAGCGTTGGGGTCAATGAACTTGTAATCCAGTTTGCCGGCTGATTCGATCTTATAGCTCTCCAGCAACTGTTTGGCTGTTTCGTTCGGGTACTGTGGTGTAAAGAAACCGGTCACCATCACATTGGAAGGCAGCTTTTTGAGAATTTCCAGCGTTTCAACCGTCAGGGTATTGTTTTTATCTTGGGTAACATCCCATCGTTTGGAATAAGAGTTTCCCAGATAGTTGACCACTACCACGATCCCCAGTACCGCGATGGTCATCAACATGACGTTGGATGTGTTCTTTCCCTGCCGCCCGGTGACATATTCTTTGGCTTTTTCCGGATCCAGGAAGATGAAGAGGGCAATCCCCAGGATAATTACCGCGAGGGAGATGCGTAAAGCCAGGGTGACTTCACGCTGCAAAACATACATACCCAGCGCGGTCACTGCGGCCGCGATGGAAAGGTAAAGCCCGTAGGGGGCGAATTTTTGTAATTTCTTGTTCATTACCGCCACCTTCTTGATTCAATTGAGGCGCTGCCAAGGAAGAGCGCGAAAATTGTCATGCTCAGGTAATAGATCAGGTCTTTTACTTCAATGACACCGTTATAAAAGGAATTATAGAAATGACCTTGCAAACCGAGGTATTGCATCACACTGCCGGCCGCACCGCCGAATGCCTGCCCCGGGTATTCAATCAGGAAAAAGAGCAGCATGATACCCAGCGTGGTGAAAAATACGGCAATCTGGTTGGAGAACAATGATGATGCGAATACACCAACCGCGATAAAGGCTGCCACCATGAGAATAATGCCAAGGTAACCGGAGAGAACCAGTCCGAGGTCAAGACCCGGTTTGACCAAGAAACTCAGGATCAGCGGGTAGACCCAGGTGAACACAATGATCAACAGGTAAAAAAGGAAGGCGCCCAGCCACTTGCCCACGATCAATTCCCAGTCACGGATGGGCTTGGTCATTAGCACTTCCAGCGTGCCGGTTTTTTGTTCATCCGCCAGCAGCCGCATGGTGATGGCCGGGGTGGTGAAAAGGAAGATGGTGACCATCGGTGAAAGCACCATCCGGATATCCGGCACATATTGCTGCATGGAGGAAAAATAATAATTGACGTAGAAGATCAGTCCCTGAACAAGCATGACCAGGAACATGACGGCATAAGCTATGGGACTGTTAAAATACTGCCTTAATTCCCGTTTGGCGATAGTCCAGATGTTTCTCATAAACGTTTGCTCCGTCGGGATCAGTCTTCCACAGTACCGTCAAGTGACGGCTGGGAAGGTTCATCCTGGGTTAATTGCATAAAGATATCTTCAAGGCTGAGGCTGTTGGCTTTCATTTCCAGCAACCCGATATTGTTTTTCACGATCGTGCTGGCGATCTGCGGGCGTACGTCCTGACCGGCCGCCATGGCGATTTCCACTTCGTCACCGCTTTTGACTTCCGCGCTGAGTACGCCTGCCAGCGGGGTGACCAGCGGTAGAAGGTCTTTCGCGTCGCCTTTGATCTTCACTTGCACGCGGTCTGAACCGGTGAGGCGTTCCTGCAGGCCGGCGGGGGAATCTTCGGCCACGATACGGCCTTTATTGATGATGATCACCCGGTTGCATACCTGCTGGACTTCTGTCAGGATGTGGGTGGACAGCATCACGGTGTGATCTTTGCCGATCTCGCGGATGATATTACGAACTTCGATCACCTGGGCGGGATCCAACCCGATGGTGGGTTCATCGAGGATGAGAACTTCAGGGCGGTGGAGGATTGCCTGGGCCAGTCCGAGGCGTTGGCGCATACCCTTTGAGAGGTTGCCCACGTATCCGCCTGCGCGGTCATCGAGGTGCACTTTTTCGAGCACTTCGTCAACGCGGTCATCCAGATCGGGGATGTGATGAAGCTCGCCCATGTAGGTGAGGTACTCCATCAGGGTCATATCGTTATATAAAGGAACGGATTCCGGCATGTAGCCTACCAGTTTACGCACATCCAGCGAGTTTTCCAGAACATCAAACCCGCCGATCTCGGCTGTACCGCTGGTGGGCGGCATGTAACCGGTAAGCATGCGCATGGTGGTGGTTTTCCCTGCGCCGTTCGGTCCTAAAAAGCCGAGGATCTCACCTTTTTCCGCGCTGAACGTGAGGTCGTCCACCGCACGGCGTGAACCGAAGTCTTTGCAAAGACTTTTGACGCGTATCATTTTGTACTCCTTGGAGCAGGTATCACAAACGCGGCGTCCGCGGGGGCAGCCGGTTGAATTGGGATGAAAAAGTGATATACAATGCACAACCTGAAAAAGATTTCACGTGTGACGTATTATTTTATACAACTTTCGCATACCCCAAGTCAATTAGTTAAACCAATTTCTAATCAAACCCTAATCTGACAAATTCCCTTGTCAGGGTTAAGAGGCTGCCTTATAATGGGGCTGTTCGGGGTGTGGCTCAGTCCGGCTAGAG
>CAYQTY010000080.1:3867-7942 GCA_964420535.1 uncultured Leptolinea sp.
CTCGCCCCGACTCAAATGGGAAAAATCTTCGAGAAATCGAAGATTTTTTTGTTTCGAATCTAAATCATTGACCATAAACATTGACTATGGACAATGAGATCGCTCATTGATCCTCATTTAGGTATACTTTAGTAAAGGAATTTTTGTTTTAAATACTAAGGAGTTAACCATCCAATGGATGTAAAGAAATATTCTCAAATGGATATCCATATTCCCACCCATGCCAACTCGCTGCCGGATAAGGTTTTAGCGATCATCAATCAGGATGTGGAGATCAAAACACTGTGGCGCATCTCAAATGTCAACGCGATAGACCGCCTGCAAATGACGGACCACGGCCCGGTCCATTACCAGATCGTGGCCAACATCGCCATTCGGCTGGCGCGTATTCTGTTGAAGAATGACGTTGAGATGTCGATTGTCAAGAATTACAGTTTGACTAATGAACACGCCGAACTCGTCATCCTGTTGGCCAGCATCTTCCACGATCTGGGTATGTCGATCCACCGCGAAGGGCACGAAGGCTTCAGCCTGTTCCTGGCCAACAACATCCTGCACCGTATCCTCGACTTTCTGGATGTGGAAGAGCGCACGATCGTGATTTCAGAGGTGCTGCACGCCATCATTTCACACCGCAGCGGTGGATCACCCTACACGATTGAAGCCGGCATCGTCCGTGTGGCAGACGCGCTCGATATGAGTGAAGGACGCTCCCGCATACCGTATGAAATGGGAATTTTTGATATCCATTCCATTTCCGCCGCGGCGATTGACAAGGTGGAGATTGCGGAAGGCGACAAGAAGCCGATCCAGATCAAGATTTTGATGAATACCATGGCCGGAATCTTTCAGGTGGATGAATTATTGAAGCATAAATTGATGGGTTCAGGTATCGAGAAATACATCATCATCAGCACGTATATGGTTGATGAGCAGGGCAGCCGGTTGGTCAAAGAGTTTGAGGTTGATTAATTGTTTATTCACACCCTTTTAACCGGGGGAATTGAACCAAATAATCAACGCGTCCAAAACCACCCTGTGGGATCCATTGCGGTCCCACTTTATTTTTGCTTCCGCGGGAATATTTTCGGGTTGATCGGGTGACAGGCAAGACGGTTTGTACAAACTGGCATGGTATTTGTAATGTACCCGTGACATCACCGGGTACATAAACCATGAAAAACTTACTCTTTGCGTTTCTTCCAATAGTCCTATGCGCCGGCTGCCTGACAGCGCCCACGCCCGATACCGGTCCGGTGGAAACCGCGGTAGCCCGCCAGCTGACGAAAGAAGCGACCAAAGAGCCTACGCCGTTGCCACTCCCTCCGGTATGGACACTTCCGCCGCCGGCCGTCAGCGCCCCCACACGCAGACCGACCGATCCCGCGCAGCCAACCGTGACTGCGTTCACCCTGGCTCCGCTGGCCACGAAAATCGTCAAGAAGACGGCCGCGCCGGATGAACGGACGATCACGTATTCGGTCACCGGTTATTCTGACTCAGTAGAGATCACCTTTGTAAAACCGGATGGGGTGGTGGAGAGTGGCGTATTTCCGCTTCCATTTGAAAAGACCCTGGTTTTTAAAGCTGGCGCGCCTCTCTCCCTTTTTGGGAGAATTCAAAGCGATTCCGGCATGATCACCTGCCAGGTGAAGTCTGGCGGAAATCTTGTCAAAGAGGCGACGGCAACCGGAAACAACCGCATGGCGTTTTGTTCGGATATCACCGCGGAATAAGTTATGATTGGATGTAACCATGAATAAAAAAACCACCGTCAAGAAACCTGAACAACATCACGCCGTAGAAAAAAGCGGGAAAAAGCAGCGAAACGAAAAAAATACTAAACCAGTATGGATGTCCGATCCGAAGAAAGCGGCCGTTCAGATGTCACGCTCGCGGAATTTGCGGGGCTGCTACAGTACGGCGGTGGTCATTCTATTGATCGCAATTACGATAGGGTTGATCTACGTCACATTGCGATAATTTATTACTGAACACCAGTCCCAATCCCCTATGCTCGAGTGGTAAAAAAAAGAAAAATGCACCATAATGAGATGGAATAAAGGCGCTTGACCTTAAAGATTGTGCGCCTGGAGATCGGGAATCCGCATGAAACGCGTACTAATCCTAATAATCATGGCGAGTTTTTCTCTTTCCTGTCTGCTTTCTCCCGGGTTGCCATCCGGCCCGGTGCAAACAGAGGTAGCCCTTCAATTGACCAGCCTTGTTACGAATACGCCGACCGAGATGAACCTGCCGGCCATCGTCACCCTGGTGCCTCCATCCATTGGTTTACCCACAAGAAAACCGGGCGTTTTGTTTGTTGAAGAAGCAACGGCGACTCCCAATGTTTACGCGCCACTGCCAACCCTGCCCCCGAAGCCAACCAAAGAGCCGACAACAGACCCTGAAGCGCCGCCGCCTCCTGAACCGGTGGAAAATGTTATTCAATACAAAGTAAGCGGTACGGCGGCAACAGCCGAAATTGCGATCATCACGCCGGAAGGTAACCTGGAGGCGGGAACGTTTATTCCTCCATTTGAACGCGAATACACATTCATGCCGGGGGCGTACCTTTCATTGACGGCACGCGTGCTTTCTGAGGAAGGGGATGTCACCTGCGAGGTTATCTCAAACGGCGAGATACTGGTAACCAATAAGGCAGAAGGTACGGGACAAATGGCTACCTGTGTTTTTGAACTTCCAGAGTAAATCATCCATCTAACCTTGTTACTATAAAATTTTACAATTTGAAAACCTGACGAATTCGTCGGGTTTTCTTCCTTTAAGAATCCTTCCGGTAAACCGATAATAATAAAAATATAAAGGTACGTGTTTCTATATTTACCCCGTTGACAGTTTTCCCGGAAGGAGAGTTCCATGCAAATTTCAGAATTCATTGATAACGCCCGGATAGCCAACCGGTTGATGGAACTTTCGCGCCGCGCGGAAGCCCGCCGCAAAGGCGAAAAAGTGGATGAAGCGGCAGAAAAAGAAGCGGATAAGGATGAGGTCATCTTAAGCGGAGCCTCGTCAACGGTTGCAGCCGGGACGAAAACGACTGCTGCCCCGGTTGACAACACACAGATCAACCTGGCGGACCTGATCGCGAAGCTCAAAGAACTGTACGCGAATAACCCACCAGCGCAGGGACAGGTGCAAATTCAAGCTAGCGTAACTCAGACATTGGAAGTGGAGGCCAGTTTCTCCTTTTCAGTTTTGGAGAGAGTGGACGGGCTGGTGCGCAATTCTCAAAAATCCGCGGAGACCGACCGCTATCTTTTTGAATTCATGGATGGTGTTACTTTCAAGATCACCGATAAATGGACGAGCCGTTCAACCACAATTTGGGGTGACCCGCATGTGGATGTGAACGATCTGCAAGGAAATTACGATGGCGACTTTCAGGACATGAAAGGCAGTAATTCGCAAACCACGTTAATGCTGCTGGATCAGACCCGGGTCACATTTACCGCCATGGATAACGGGGTGATCGAGAAGGTGGATATCTTCAAAGGGTATCAACACCTGGAAGGCATCGGGCAGGGTTCATCCGAATGGACAGATGAGAACAGGATGTTCGCGTCTGTTGTGGATACTAATATATCGAAAGCTCTAACCCTAGATAAGGGTGATACTGTGCATGCCGGCGGCGATGGAAATGACTGGTACACAGATGATGGTCAACTTCTATGGGGTAAGACAACCGGCCCGGTTGTCACATCGCGGCCGTCGGCTGTATGGCAAATGAATTACAAAGAGACAGTAACGCGTCAGGAAGAGATCCAAATTAATACACAGGCGTAACGGGTTATCCCGGGTGGTGTATTGATATCTCAAGAATCGACAATGTAAAATCTATGTAAAAAGAGGTCAGACGTCTGGCAATCAAGCCATATCTATGCTAGAATACTTTTGAACGATCCACGGTAGCCCCCCTCTATCGTGGATCGTTCATTTAATAACAATTGTGGGGAAAATGATGATAAGGTTCTAATAAATCGAACCGGCTATCGGTTGTAGAATCAAAAGAAAAAACGGAGTGAAACCATGACCGATCTTCTTTGTCATACCG
>CAYQTY010000080.1:7952-11632 GCA_964420535.1 uncultured Leptolinea sp.
TTTTATAGGGATAATAGAGAAGATATTGAAAGATTTGTCATACCGATTCTTATTTAAAAACTTTCACCGCGAAAGTGGTTGCAGTCAATGAAGAAACCAGATCGATTATCCTGGACCGCACGGCATTCTATCCGGGCGGAGGCGGCCAGTTGTGCGATACCGGCATTTTGAAAGCCGGGGGAATTGATTATCCGGTGATCAAGGTAAAGAAATCACCGGAGGGCATCGCGCACGAGTTTGGAGCAGAGACAGCATTGCCGGCTGTGGGGATGGAAGTCACCGGTGAGATTGACTGGGACCGCCGCTATAAATTGATGCGTACGCACACGGCCATGCACATTCTGTGCGGCGTGGTGTTCCGGGATTTCGGCGCCCAGGTGACCGGTGGTGACATGGAACCGCTCAGCGGGCGTATGGATTTCGAATTTGAGAACCTGTCAAAAGACCTTGTAAGTGTGATCGAAGAAGCGGTGAATAATGAAGTGGCTGCCGAGCGCGATGTGCGTGTCAAGATATTCCCAAGGGAGGAAGCTTTCCAGATCCCGGACCTGATCCGCACCAAGATCAATCTTCTTCCCCCGGGCATTCCGGAAGTGCGTACCATCGAGATCGTCGGGTTGGACCTTCAGGCGGATGGCGGCACGCACGTGGCCAACACCCGCGAAGTAGGCCGGATGCGCATCACGGATTACAAATCCAAAGGCAAGATCAACAAGCGCATATATGTGGAACTGGACGACTAGCTCACGGAAGCAACGGGCAGTCAACCTGATCAAAAAACTCAGAGGCTTTCGCCGGGAGACCAGTGGATGCCTCCATTTTTTCATACCCGCGCCACATCGAACATAAAGCCGGTGTCATTCCGTAGTTTAAAGTGTTGGCTGTCAGACTGGTTTCCAGTGCCCGGTCTGCCATGCCGGTTTGGGCGTATCCTTCGATAAACGGCAGGTATTCCATACCGGTCTTACTGCGCAGTCCTTTTGACTCTGCTTGGGAGGCCAGTTCGGTGATTTTGTCCCATTGGTTGAACTGCCGGGCAAGATCTGCTTTCTGGTAGTAGTAGCACCAGTCATGCTCCGGTTCGGCGCCGAAAACATCTGGACGTAGAAGCTTATCATTGGTATCCGGAAGGATCAAGCCGGTGTTGGAAACGGGCAGCATGTCACGTTCGATGCCGCCCAGATCATCCGATAGGCGGGTGGGTGCCTGCGCGTAGAATGCATCTAACACGCGCAGACATTCACGCCCGGCGGCGAAGGAAACACCCAGCATCTCATCTGTTGTTCCGGAATAACGAACATCCCGCAGGGAATAGTCAACCGGCAGGCCGGGCTCATAGTCTGTAAAGTAATTCCCCTGCGCGCGCGGCCCGATGAAGAACCAGTATTGGGCATTTTTGGTCACCGGTACCTTCGCGTACATGGCATTTAACGCGAAGCCGACGGCATAGTCAGAGATGTAGCTGGTGGGCAACTTGGGCGCGATGACGGCTGTGTTGGGTTTCAGTTCCGGCGCACGCCATTTCAACTGCCAGTAATAGCTTCGCTGGATTTCCCAGTTTTCGGCATATTTTTGGGCGGTCAACATCTGGGAATACGCGGCCATCACCACGAAAAACGAGACCAGGACGAGCATCCGCGGACGGCTGCGTGTGAGCCACGCGCTGACAGCCATCAGCAGCAGGGCCGAGCCGGCCATAGGCGCCAGTGTAAAACGGTCTGACCACAGGCCGATCAATGCCTGGCGGTTTGTGCTCCATACGGGCAGGCCGCCAAGAACGAGCAGTAACAACCCGGTTACCATAGATTGCGTCAGGAATCGGCTGCTTTCATGTGCATCTTCGGCGCTGTCGAGTGAGACCTTCCAGAACCAGAACGCGGTGACGGCTGTGCCGGTGATGGCCAGGATGAGCTGAACAATGGAGCGGAAATCAAGGGTGGCTGGTTTGAACGCATCCATCCAAACACTGAAAGCGGATGAAAAAGTATCCTGCAGAGCGAATTGTACAAACTGCTTGATGGTAGCCGCTGGATTGGTCAACAGGGAGCTCAGCAGGGTGGGCGAATTCTCCGCCGAAAGGCGGGGGTAATACCCGAAACGCCATACGGCAAAGAGGACCAACGGCAGGAGATATGGCAGCCAATACGCGACTGCCTTGCGCATAGTCACTCTATTTGATTGCCCGTCACAGTTCCAAAAGAAGAAGAACAGCAGCACAGGCCGTATCAATTCTGAGGCGGCGAAGTATTCCATGGTCAACATCTGGAGCAGTGAGAAGAAACAAGCCAGGATTACCATCCAGATTCTTGCCCGGTCCCGTTCCAGCGCTTTGAGCATCAACCACAGGCTGGCAAAGAACAACGCCTGGGACAGAAAGTGCTGACTGTAGGCAATGGAAATTGTGGTCTGCGTAAAACCGGGGAAAACCAGCAGCAGCAAAGCGACCATGCGGGATTCCCAGCGGCGGGCTGGCCATACGAGTGACAGGGTTTCCGCGAAGAACCAGGCAGCCAGTATCCTCATGCCAAGGGTAAAAAGCTGCCAGGGAAGGGGTGAGACGCCGAACAGCGGAACGGTCAACAGGTATGTCCAGATGGAAAACGGCCTGTCGGCCATGAAATATTGCCAGTATTCAGCCGGGCTTTTTATAAGATTGAGGAACACAACCTGCCAGTCATCCCAGTAGATACCCAGGCGGGTAAGGTAGGGAAGATAGATGACAGCGTATAGAAAAACCAGGACGAGCGGAAATAACCAGGGATTTTTTCCGATAATTTTGATCTTCATGGATCCTCGGCGTTTCAGGATATGCCCCTGATTGTATCCGAAATGGCGAAAGGCATCTGCCCTGCCGGGAGTTTTGAATATGTTAAAATCAGAAAGTTGACCGAGGAGACATCAGGATGGGAAAACAGACCATAAAACTAATCATACTTACATTGACATTAGCCGGCACATCACTGATGTGTTCGATATTCACCCCCTCTAACACTCCTACACCGGCTCCGGACCAAAAACAGGCCACCATTAACAGCCTCCAGTTGACGGTCTCCGCGCTCGAAAAGAACGCGGTCACCCAGACACCTGTGCCAACCATGGGACAGGCAATCCCGACGATGGTCAAACCTGCTTCCGGGTCCATCAGCGGTAAATTGTCGTACCCGTCTGAGGTGATCCCACCACTTCGGGTGGTGGCAATAAACACCGAAACGGGTGAATTTTATTCCACTGAAGTGATTGATAACGGGGTGTATGTACTGGATGGTGTTCCGGTTGGAACATATCATGTTGTTGCCTATCTTCGTGACAAATCGGGTTCTGCCGGTAGCGGGGGATTCTCGCATGCTGTTTTATGCGGTTTAACGGTGAATTGCACAGATCATTCGCTGGTGGATGTTGAGGTACGGGATGGGGAAAACATTACAGAAATAAATCCGGCAGACTGGTACGCGCCGGATGGAACTTTTCCCTCTGATCAATTGGAATAGCAATTTCGAACTCCATTTTGGATGTAACAACACCGCCTTTGTGTTAGAATAAATGAACCGTTTGTTCTAATAAAGGATCCATATGGACTTCAAACTGACTGCTCCCTATATCCCCACCGGCGACCAGCCGACGGCTATAGAGCAACTGGTGGATGGTGTCAAAAATGGCATGCAGCACCAGGTACTGTTGGG
>CAYQTY010000081.1:0-7181 GCA_964420535.1 uncultured Leptolinea sp.
GTAATTGCCAATTGCGACCCAGCAAACATTGCCGCCCACCACCTGCTCGAGCGTGTGGGTTTCCGGCGTGAGGGCTGTTTCATTGACAGCCTGTGGTATAAAGGCGGGTGGGCTTCAGAACAATGGTTTGCCATGCTTGACCGTGAATGGAGGGGCCTTTCTTCCCAACCATAAGGAGATGTTTGTATGCAAACATTTGCTGATCCTGATGGACCGATCGAAGAATTTTCCTGGGGCAGGTTTATTATTCTGGGCAAAGCACACTCCGACCAGGGAGAAGGTGTTGGAAAAGACATCCGCCTGATCGACAATGTTGTCACCGACTGGGAAGAACGCAAGGGGCATCACTTGCGGCCCGAAATGGTCACCGGTGTATTCGGGAAAAACTTGACCACCCTGATCATCGGCATTGGCGTTGACAGCGCCATTGAAGTCCCATCTGAGACACGAAAGTATATTCAGGAGAACGGGATCACCCGGTTGATCCTCCTGCCCACCCCGGAAGCCTGCGGGATGTATAACCGCCTTACCCGGTCAGGAAACCGCGTGGCGCTTCTGGCACACGGCACCTGTTGAACTAAGATATCCGCGTGACGGTGACCACTACCGGCCGCTCATTGGTCCCGGTAATTATTTCTTCCGGTAATTGCCGCGAGGGGGATATATCACGGCGCTGAATAGTGAATTTTTCAGGCGGAAGGTATTGCTCAATAAAAGGCAATCCCGGGGAATAAACAAAACTGCCGCCGGATTTCAATCCATTCAAGATCCGCATATACATCCCGGCATAACGGTCTGGATGACCATTCTTGTAGCGGTGATGGAACAGGAAATGATTGGAGAAAGCCATGTGCGAGAGGACCGTTCCCCAGGAATCTGGTTTGAACTCCAGGTCAAACCAATCAGCTTCGAATAAACCGGGGGCCGGATTGACGACACGGTCTACCCCCAGCGCCTTCAGACCCAGAGACTGTAGGTGTTTCACCAGTATCCCCTGTTTTCCGCAGCCGAGATCCAGCACCGGCGTCATCAATGCCTGCGCGTCAAGACCGAGTAATTTAAGTTGAAAATCCGGCGAGTATTCACTGCACACCACCTGTTTGAGGATGATGTTTTCCTGCACCTGCCAGCCGGGTTCGCGGTCAAAGAAGCGGGAAATATTGCGGCTCAGGTCTTTGAAATGCTCCTTCACCAGGGCCGAAAAATTCTGCTCAAATTCCGCATAATCGCGTGCTTCTGCCAGAACGGCTTTCATTCCCCGCAGGTAAGCGGAGTACATAGTCAATAACCGGTCCTGTTCATCCTGATCCAGATGAATATACTGATTGTTGTTGTAGGTAAATTCCAGGCTGGAGCGCACAAATTCACGTGCCAGGTCCAGCGAATACACCGGATCGTTGAGGATCGCCGTGACCTCCACCCGGTTCTCAAACAAGAATTCAAGGTTATCTTTTTCCAGCCGGATAAAATCCCGGTCAACACGGTATACATCCAGCATGGTCTTGCGGCTGTTGGCTTTATACCGGCGCAGGATTGTGGATGATAATTTGTCGTAGAGTTCAGGGCGGGATTGTGGCATGCGCGATGTATATCTTTTAGTTTTTTTTGTCGGGTTGCTGCCTGCGCGGGAACCGGTAGGTTATCGCCAATCCGCCCTCGGCTGTTTCACGGTACACGCGGGGCAGATCTTCGCCGGTCTGTTTCATCACGGTGACGACTTCATCAAACGAAACCCGGTGAGCGCCGTCTGAATAGGTGGCAAAGGTGGCGCAGTCCATGGCGCGGGTGGCGGCAAACACATTGCGCTCAATACAGGGTATCTGCACAAGCCCGTTGACAGGGTCGCAGGTGAGTCCCAGGTGGTGTTCCAGTCCCATTTCCGCTGCGTATTCGATCTGGCGGATGGTGCCTCCCATCAACTGTGCGGCCGCGCCGGCGGCCATGGCACAGGCCGAACCGATCTCTCCCTGGCAGCCGACTTCCGCCCCGGAGATGGACCCGTTGTGCCGGATCAGGTTGCCGATCAAACCTGCCGTAGCCAGCGCACGCAGGACATGTTTTTCTGATGTCTGAACGGTATCTTCAATATGGCAGATGACGGCCGGCAGAACGCCGCATGACCCGCATGTCGGCGCGGTGACGATCAACCCGCCGGTGGCATTTTCTTCAGCCACGGCCAGCGCGTACGCCGGCAGAAAGCCTTCGCGAACCAGGTTGCTGCCATTCAATAAACTCTTGCGGTGGAACGTCCATGCGCGGCGCGAGACGCCCAATCCGCCCGGCAACACCCCTTCGGCCTGAATACCGCGCTGCACGCTCTCATGCATCACCCGGTTGACTTCTTTCAGAAAGTCCCAGATCTCTTTCCCTTCGTTGGCTTCCACGTATTCCCAGAAGGTCAGCCCGGTTGAGGTGCAATATTTCAGGATCTCGCTCATGGTGGTCAGCGGGTAGACCGGTTTCGCAGTCGGCGGATTTTCTTCCATCAAAGTCCCACCACCCGGGCTGTAAACTCGCCATAAATCCAAACTCTTACCACAGGCATCCAGGGCTTCGAATTCCATGCCATTGGGGTGTAAAGGGAGCAGGTCGTCCGGTTTCCAGACGAATTCAACCTTCCGGGGTGCCAGTGCTTCGATGATGGCTTTGTCTGTCAGGTGGCCGCGGCCGGTGGCGGCCAAACTTCCGTACAACATGACCCTGAACGACACCGCCTCCGGATGCTTTTCCGCAAATGCTTCGGCCGCGCGGCGCGGTCCCATGGTATGGCTGCTGGATGGGCCGTGCCCAATCCGGAATAATTCATGAATGGATTCCATACGCTATACCTGTAATTTATTGGCCTGTCCCGGGGTATAAGCATCGGGGATGGCTTCCGCCCCGGCATTGAACGCGTCGTTTATACCCTGTTTGACGGCTTTCCACCAGTCACGGGCCGCGGTCATTTTGTCGGTGTGGAACCGTTCCAGCCAGGCGGCCAGATCCGGGTCCTGCAAACCGGCTTTCGACCATTGCTCAAGGAACGTCACCAGCAGGTCAACCACTCGCTCGCTTTCCCAGAATACTGTCTTGGGCGATTCGGCTTCGTGGATGGCTCGGGCCAGATTGAACTGGTGTTCCTTATAATCGACTTTCAATCCGTAATGCGCGGCCAGTATTTCGTCAGTAATTGTCTCGCTCCACTTACGGTGAAAACGGCAAATTCCGCTGTTCTCGTTGAACAGTTCATACGTCATGCGCTCCACACACTTCTTACCCAGTTTTTCCGGCGGGAGGAATTTGCTCTCGTAGAAGACGAAATATTTCCCCATCATCGGCATAGGGCTGAACATACCGGCCACCCAGTACTGGTTGGGGGTCATGTGTCCCTCGTCACCATGCGGGATAAAGACAGCCCGATCTATGCTGCGGATCTTGTATCGTTTATCCAGTTCCATCGCGGCCAACCGGATACCCTGGCGGAACACGTCACCAGCCGGATCAAAGAGGATCATATCCATAACCGCCCGGGCGTACGCGGCGTTACGGGCGCTGTCTTTCACCACGTCAAATTTACCGGGGTCATCAGTAAATTGGAATGCCATCTCACTGACCGGCGGGAGGTTGAAATCTTCCGCCGGGATCAGTCCATTGGCCACCAGGTCCATGATCCAAGCTACCGTACCACCGATCTGGATGGCGTCAAACCCCATGGCGTCACCATAATCGTTGATCTCTTCCGCCGCGCGCTGATCAAATACTCCGATCTGCGGGCCTAGCGCGTGGTAAGGTTCGTAATCTTTCTTATAAATATCGTTGATCTTTTTGCAGACCACCGGGCAGGGTTCACCGCAATGCTGAAAATTTTTGGTCTTGATGGTTTCTTCGTTGAATTGCACCAGATAATGCTTGAGTATGAATTCCCGGTGCTGGTTTAACCTCTCTTCATCCGAGTGGTAAATACTGGTGTAGTTGAAACTCATAATGCGTTCTGCCATGTCACGGTTATTCACGCCAAATGTGCCGCCGGTTTCAAATTCAGGCACATAACGGTATTTTTCGGTGACAGAGATATCGGTTTGAATGGTCTTTTTTCCGAAATGTTCAAGAAAATAATTGTCGATCTCCGAGCTGTCGCGAAGGTCAGGGTCTTCCCATTCACCGCCAAAGACGATTGCCGCCAGGTTGTTGACATGGTACATGCGTGATCCCAACCCACCGCGGCCGGCCCAATCGGTGACCACGGAGAGTTCACCCTTGCGCAGCGGGTTTGACCCGATCGCGCCTTCATCGGTGTACTTCGCGGATGGTCCCACGGCACATACGCGAATCTTGCCTTCGGGATATTCCCCTTTGTAACGGTCAAACAATGCCTGCTGAAGGGCAAAAAATCCGGTGAGCGGGCGGCCGTCAGGACTGGCATACCCATTCCATAAAGTATCGGCATTGACAGGTTCCAGGCGGACGAAGACTTCACCCTGCTTATGGTTCAACAGAAGCACACTGGTTTCGGGAGCGCGCCCGCGAAGCGAGACGTAATTCACACCCACGCCATGGAACGTGTACGCGGCGCCGCCCATGGAGGAAATATAGAACCCGTCCCACTGGTTGGACCATCCGGTAAAAACCAGCCGGCGGGAACCTGGAATACTGCTGCCAGCCAGCAGCCCTTCACCGAACGACAGGCTGTCAGGGTACATACGATAGCGGCTCCAACCATAATCCACCGGCCCCAGGATGGAAGGATCGTCGATTGGTTTTAGATACCAGTGCTCATTATTTAGATGTACGGTCAATTCACGCTGGATGATGGGGTAGGTCATGATTGCTTTCTTTCTCCTGCCGGGATCAGCTTAAATACATCATAATCATATCAGTTTGTTTAAATGAGAATAGTTTTCTCTATTTTTTATTGCATTTTTCTAATTATTACTGATAATCAAATAAGGGATCCAATTGGTTTTTTTGCAGTGATTAAGCAGAAAATTGTCGAAAGGCTTTTGGAGGTTAACTTACGTGACCAGAATCACATTGCTTCGCCAAAATCCTGACGATGTAATTATGAATAGGGAATCCCTATTTCGAAAAGATCTCTGGACAGAAGAAGTCATCCGGTTAATATTTCTCGCGACTATTGTGCCGGGATTGTTGGTGTGTTTTTTTCAAATATCAGGAATAATCACCCTGCAGCAGGCATTACCTGTCTATATAGTTTTTCTCCTTATTTTTATTAGCTGGATCGCTTCCAGGCGGGGTGGATGGGTATGGGCGGGGTATATACCTGCCGCAGCCGCTTTTCTCTTTGGAATGTATATCCTGTATCAAAGTAAAGATTTCAGGAATACTACGATATTTATTATCTGCTTATCCATTGTGCTCTCGGGGATGTTGCAGGGAAAAAGAACCGGGATTTTCTACAGCATCCTCGGCGCGCTATTCTTTCCATTTCTACTCTACTTTCGGTATCCTCCTTTTAGTCTCCAGTACGTGCCGTCCTTCACATCACTGACCGTTGGTATCATCGTCTCACTTATGCTGCAAAACTGGTACGCGAATCGCCTTAAAGAAACTCTGCAAGAACGTTTTTTGGTCAGCAAAGAATTAGAAGAAGAACAATTTCGCCGGCGCCAGATTGAAGAAATTCAACAGTATCAAGAAACTCTATTTGAACGCCTGGCAGAGAATATGACTGACCTTATTGGTGAAATCAATAAGGATGGTATTTACAAATACGTATCGCAATCGTATTACAACATGTTGGGTTATCAACCGCAAGAATTAATAGGAAAAAACGCATTTTCTTTAATACATCCAGAAGACTTAGACATTGTTAAAACTTCTGTAGCATCATCTATTGAAAAACAAATTCCGATCATCACCAGATACCGATTTAAACATTCAGATGGTCATTACATCTGGCTTGAAACATCGGGGAAACCAAGGAAACCGGATAGCAATAATGAGGATACAATCGTTTTTTCAACCCGTGATATTTCAAAACAAAAAAATATTGAAGAAGACTTAGAGTCCTCCGAAACAAAATTCCGCTCGATTATTTCTGCCATCCCTCTGGGAATCCATATGTATTCCCTGGATGACTCATCCAATTTATTATTCTCGGGGTACAACCCTGCCGCCGATACCATTCTGCACGTAAATCATAATGAGTACCTGGGGAAAACCATTGAAGATGCTTTCCCGGGTCTGATTGAAACAGAAATTCCAACCAATTACCGGCAGATCGCATTAACAGGAGTCTCCTGGTCTGGAGAGCAGATTGTTTATCAGAAAAATCAAATAAAGGGAATATTTGATGTTCACGCGTTTCAGACGGAACCTGGAAAAATGGCTGCCTTATTCGCGGATATCACAGAGAAACGAAAAGCAGAGGAAGCGCTTAAATTATCGGAAGAGAAATTTTCCAATGCCTTCCATATGTCACCGGATGCCGTGAGTATTACCCGAATAAAAGATGGCTTATTCTTGGAAGCCAATGAGGGTTTCACCCGCTTTATCGGTTACACCGCTGAAGAAGTGGTGGGAAAAACCGCGTTGGATATAAAGATCTGGGTTGATCCTCAAGATCGCAATCGATTGATTGACAAGTTGAAACGTGATGGTTACTACGAGAACTTGCTAGCTCCTTTTCGAACAAAATCGGGAAAGATACTTTTTGGCCTTATGTCAGCAAGATTGTTAATGATCGATGGAGAGGAATTTCTCCTATCCATAACACGTGACATCACTGAACGTATCGAAGATGAAAGAAAAATGCAGGAAGCGCATGAACAGGTGGAAATAGCCTATGAAGCCACCCTGCAGGGATGGGCAAGAGCGCTTGAATTACGCGAACACGAAACAGCGGACCACTCCCGGCGGGTGGTTGACTTAAGCCTCAAAATTGCCCGGGAGCTGGGTTTTTCTTCTCCGGAACTGAATGACCTTGAACGCGGCGCGTTGCTGCATGATATTGGAAAAATGGGCGTTCCGGACAATATTCTATTGAAACCCGGCCCGCTATCTGACGATGAATGGGTGATCATGAAGCAGCATCCGGAATATGCTTATCACCTTCTCAAGGATGTTGACTATCTTCGCCAGTCACTGGAAATCCCCTATTCACATCATGAACGCTGGGATGGAAGCGGCTATCCACGGGGATTGAAGGGGGAAGATATACCCCTCAGCGCCAGGATATTCTC
>CAYQTY010000081.1:7191-11616 GCA_964420535.1 uncultured Leptolinea sp.
ATTCTCCATTGTAGATGTCTGGGACGCTCTGCTTTCTGATAGGCCGTACCGTCCGGCGTGGAACAAGCATGCGGTGATGAAATACATCGAGGAACAGAGCGGAAAAATGTTTGATCCTAAAATCGTTTCGGTCTTTCTTACCCTTATGAAAGATCGCGATTAATCAACTTTTGTTCTATCGCGAGGGGCAATCCAGTTTCAACCATTCGTGCGGTCAAACCTTAGCCGGGGAAAGATCAGCTGATAAACGTTTTCCGTTTTCTTAGCGGCTCGAATTGACTGGCCGGGTAACCGCACACCGGGCAAAACTCCGGAGGTTGTGTACCGTAGTGGATAAATCCACACTCTTTGCAGCGCCAGATAGACGGTTTGTCTTCAGGAGCATCTGATGGCGAATCTCCCTTATCTCCCCGCCAGGGACGGATTGAACCGCACTGTGGGCAGTTTTCGGGCAGGTTGCCTCCCGGATGGAGGTATCCGCAGATTGCACAGGTTGCGTTTGTTTGACCGGTTTCCGGCATTATTCGCCTCTTCTCATGTCTGTCTGGTTGAAGACAATGCATAACCACTGTTCTGAACGGCCTTAAGTCAGTATTATAAAAGAAGCAGAATTATTTACGCGCATGAGGTTTTCCAGTATATACATACAGGAGAAAGAATGGGCGAAAAAAGAATGCCAGTATTATTTGTCGGACACGGCACTCCCATGAATGCCATTGAAGATAACCAGTACAGTCAGACATGGGAGAGATTGGGGCGTGAACTCCCAAAACCGGAAGCGATCGTTTGTATTTCAGCCCACTGGGAAACAGTGGGACCGGAAGTGACCGCCATGGAAAAGCCGAAGACCATCCACGATTTTGACGGATTCCCGCGGGCTCTATTCGAAAAGGAGTATTCCGCTCCGGGTGACCCGTCACTGGCGATCAATATCTGCTCCACAGCCAAACCGGTTACACTGCGACCCAACCTGACCTGGGGACTGGACCATGGTGCCTGGTCAGTTTTGTGCCGGATGTATCCGCAGGCAGACATTCCTGTGTTGCAAGTCAGCCTCGACCGCACCCGCGACGGCCTCTACCACTACAACCTTGGACGCAGTCTGCGCTTCCTGCGGGAAACGGGTGTTCTGGTGATCGGCAGCGGGAATATTGTGCACAATTTGATGTTGATGTCATGGGGCGGATACCCGTATGAATGGGCTGTTGAGATGGATAAGAAGATCAGCGATTTGATCCTTGAGGGAAACCATGATCCGTTGATCCAGTATGAAAAGCTGGGACCCGGTGTGAAATATGCCATCAATTCTGGCGAACATTACCTGCCGCTGCTGTATGTACTTGCCATGCAGCGGGAAAATGAACAGGTGGAATTCTTCAACGAATCCATTCTAGCCGGCTCCATTTCCATGCGTGGATTGATCATCGGACGTACCTGACCGGTTTGATTTACAATTACACCGTACCTGTGAGATTGCACAACGCCTGATTAGGAGCATCACATGAACAAACGCGACGCTGTCTTAAGCCTGCTTGAACCGGCCGCCGCGCCGGCGTACATTCCAGCCGGGTTCTTCCTGCATTTTGACCAGACCTGCCAGACCGGGCAGGCTGCTGTGGATAAGCATATGGAGTTCTTCCGGTATACCGGCATGGATTTCGTTAAGATCCAGTATGAACGCAAATTCCCACCGATTCCCGGGATCAAAACTCCGGATGACTGGGCAAAAATGCCGGAGTACGGATTGGATTTTTATGCCGAACCATTGAAGGTGGTGGAAGGTTTGGTCAAAGCCGCGAAGAAAGAAGCCCTGGTAATTCTCACCCTCTATTCTCCTTTCATGTTTGCCGCCCAGACCACCAGCTATGACCTGATCACACAGCACATCAAGACCGACCCTGACAAGGTCAAGATCGGCATGCGCGCCATCACCAACAGTGTGATGCGCTTCGTGAAGGAATGTGCCCGGCTCGGGCTTGACGGGTTTTACACCTCCACCCAGGGCGGCGAAGCAGCGCGGTTCTCTGATCCGGCGCTGTTTGACCAGTGCGTCCGTCCGTATGACCTGGAGTTAATGGACGAAATAAACCGCACCTGCCTGTTCAGCATCCTGCATGTGTGTGATTACCAACTGCCATACAGCAGCATCAACCGTTACGCCGATTACCCCGGCCAGGTGGTCAACGCCAGCCTTGATTTGACCGGCAGCAAGTTGACCGCTAAAGAAGCCGCGAAGCTCTTCAACCGGCCGTTCATGGGCGGTATGGACCGTCTCGGTGTGCTGGCCAGGGGCACAAAAGAACAAGTCAGGGCGGCTGCCGAAGCCGTTCTGAAAGATGCCCCCGAACGGTTTATTCTGGGCGCGGATTGCACCGTCCCTGCCGATACCAGTTGGGAAAACCTGAAAACCGCCATTGACACTGCCCACAACTGGAAGCGGTGATCTTTTCAATACGCCACAATATAAAACCGGAGCGGATTAATAAATCCGTTCCGGTTATGCTTTAAATAATCCTCACACCTTTTCTTACAGATTTTTTAAGTTTGATATTCTCTCCAGCAATTTCCGTAAGCCAATAGAAAACAAAATGCTCATACAGATAAAAAACATTGCCAGAGCGAACCAGACGGGTTCATCAGCTCTTGTCAAACAGTTGACGACATTGATGACCATTAGCGGCATTATGGCAGCCAGCAATTTCAGTATCCTCTTGTACTTCCGAACCTTTGATTCATGATCGGTAAATATTTCAGGCGCCACTGCCCCGGCAGCTTCTTTGCGGAAGTATTGCCAGGAATTCATGGACCCCATATATTTCCAACCGGCATCGCGGAACAGGTTCAGGTACTCGTCATCCACGCGTTTGGGGGCGTAATCCAGCCGGTAGACGTAATCTTTCTTTTCACCAATCTCAAATGTATACAAACCAATGATTATGACAGATTTAAAATGGTATCCCTGGTTTGACATTTCCCTGAGCCAGATCTCTTCCTGTTCATCTTCCCAGGCCCAGAACCAGCGGAATTTATGAATTGTGTTGTTCTTTGTGCGGTTCATTGTCTTCTTATTTCTCCAAATACGGTAACGCTTTATTTCCATTTTCAGCCATAATGCTCAACCGGTGGATCTGTTCGGCCAGAACCTGCTGCCCCAACCCGGTAAGCTGATAGTACTTCCGCCGGTCTTCTTCTCCAATGATGCGGATCAACCCGGCTTTTTCCAGGTTGTTGAACGCCCCGTAGAGTGTCCCCGGTCCAATAGTGACTGTGCCGCTGCTGATATTTTCTACATGCTGCATGATGGCGTACCCGTGCCGTGATTCAACCAGCGACAGTAGAATGTAGTAGGTGGATTCAGACAGCGGGAGGAACTTTTGAATTTCATTATTTTCCATATCTCGCACCTCGCTATATCGTTAGCCGTTATATTATCATGCGATATATCGTGTGTCAAGGTATTCGGGATGAGGTTGCAGGGGTGGACGGCGTCCGCCCCAGGTCGATCAAACCAATATTCCGGTTCAGGAGAATCGTACTCAATTTTGCCGGGGTTGACGCGGCCTGCACTGGATGTCTTAATCCAAGTGTCAACCCCTACGAATAAAAAAATGGACGGATTCAATTAAACCCGTCCATCTCAAAACCAACTTATTTTTAAACTATTTAGAAAGCATCTCTTCCATGATCTTACGGGCGACCTGCGGATCGGCCTTGCCGCGCATTTCCTTCATCACCTGCCCTACAAACCAGCCAATAAGCGTCACCTTGCCGGCTTTGTAGGAAGCCGTTTCATTGGGACTGGCCGCCATGATCTTCGCGCAGACTTCGCGGATGGCGCTGTCATCGCTGACCTGAGCCAGACCTTCCTCTTCCACGATCTTCGCGGGTGACTTGCCTGTGGCTTCCACTTTGGATAGCAGGCTTTTGCCGGTGGATGTATTAATCGTTCCGGCATCAATAAGTTTGATGATCTCCGATAAAAACACAGGCGTGAGCTTCAGCGCGCTGGCTTGAATACCGGCGTCGTTTACCATGCGCAGCACATCGTTCATGATCCAGTTGGATACGCGTTTCGGGTCACCGCCATAGGCTTTGACCGTGGTTTCGAAGTAATCAGACAGGGTGCGTTCTCCCGTTAATATCTCGGCATCATATTCCGGCAGGCCGTAGGCATCAATGAAACGCGCGCGGCGTTCCAGCGGCAACTCGGGGTATCCGGCCAGGATGGCGTCACGCCATTCGTCCGTCATGCGCACGGCCAGCAGGTCCGGCTCCTTGAAATAGCGGTAATCGGCTTCGGTTTCCTTGGAGCGCATCTTGCGCAGTACTCCAGCGTCTTCATCCCATTCCAGGGTCCAGGTTTCGATCTTGTTGCCGGCTTCCACTTCGTGGATCTGGCGCTCGATCTCTTTGGTGATGGCTTCC
>CAYQTY010000082.1:0-10194 GCA_964420535.1 uncultured Leptolinea sp.
GCGAAGATAGTCTCCGTGCCGTCACAGGCATCATAGGCCGCCTGAGGGTCACCTGCCTGTAAAAGCGCTACACTACGATTGTTGGCCATTTCAGCTGCCTGTAGCGCGTCTCCGGCTGTTGTGGCTGCCTGTTCAGCTTTTAAGAACATATCCGCTGCTGCGGAGTAATTGCCGGCTTCGTACGCCAGCCGTCCGAATTCGGCAGATGAAGCAATGGTGGTATTTTCCATATTTTAGAACGTGATCTCCAGTAGCGATTCCGCGATGCGTCGCAACTGGTCAGCCGGCATGTGACTCAAATTACTGGCTAATAAAAGGTATTGTTTATTAACCGGGTTGGCTATGAATTCGGCCAGTTCCTTCGGAATTTTGTCGTTCAGCAGAGCTTCGAGTTCGCTGATCTCAATAGCTTCGCCTGAAGCCGGTTGACTCATTGCAGCCGCGGGTACCCGGGTTTGAACCGGAGTCTCGGCCGGTTTTTCCTGTGTGGTTTGCACGGTAGCGGGTACTTCCACAATCAGGGTTGCGGTTGTTGGCTGAGGTGATGGCTCAGGCTGAACCGTTTCGGATTCAGCGGGTTTGGCCGCGCGAATCATATCGCGGGAGGGGATGGCATAACTGTCAATCCAATCGTTTATCTCAATCTGCAAGATCCGGGTGATCTCTTCCAGATCGGTAACCGGCAGGGGCAGCAGACCAAGCTCGTAGGCGGTCACATCTTCCAGCGTCAGGCCGGTCATTGTTGCGAGGTCATCGCGTGAGAGGTTCTTGCGGCTGCGGGTTTGCATGATCATCGCGCCCAGTATACGGTTACGCAATTCAAGCCGCTGCTGCATTGTCTCAGTGCGCAATTTGGGCATGCCATCCGATAGGCTGGTGGATCCGAAGAAGTGATCCACCGGTACGGCATAGATCGCCGCCAGTGCTTCCAGCTCAGGAAGGGAAGGTGTAACAGCAGCCGTTTCAAGTGCTTCTAAATGGTCTTCGTCCCAACCAAGAAGCCCGCAGGCTTCTTCCGGGGTTCTGCGAGCGTATAAACGGGCATCGAGCACCAGTGCCGCGATTTTGTGTGCCCTGAGGGTTTTAATCTGGGGTTTGATAGCCACGGGTCATTTCCTCCGATTTCCCAACATATCGTTAAGGTTGGCGCCAAAGATCTCCGGCCCAAGCCGGTAGCCGGCAGCCTCAAGCCTCTGGCTGAACTGGGGACGGATACCTGTCGGGCGCAGTTCACCCAAAACTTTGCCATCCTGGCCAACACCGGTTTGTTGGAATTTGAAAATATCTGTCATAGTAATGGTGTCGCCTTCCATACCCGATACTTCCGATATGGCGGTGATCTTGCGGGTGCCGTCTTTCAAACGCGCCTGCTGCACGATGAGGTCAATGGCTGCCGCAATCTGCTCGCGCAGTACTTTTACCGGAAGTTCAATGCCCGACATGAGGCACATGGTTTCCAGACGGCTTAACGCGTCGCGAGGGGTGTTGGCATGCAGGGTGGTCAGGGACCCGTCATGGCCGGTATTCATGGCCTGGAGCATATCCAGCGCTTCACCGCCACGGCATTCACCGATGACGATCCGGTCGGGGCGCATACGCAGGCTGTTCTTAACCAGATCACGAATGGCAACCTGATGCTTACCTTCAACGTTTGGGGGTTTGGTTTCAAGTCTCACCACATGCGGTTGTTGCAATTTTAGTTCCGCCGCGTCTTCAATTGTTACAATCCGCTCATTCTCCGGGATGTAGCTGGAAAGAATATTCAGAAATGTGGTTTTACCGGAGCCGGTGCCGCCGGATACAATAACATTCAACCGCGAGATTACGCACGCCCGTAGAAGGCTGGCCATAGCCTGGGTAATTGACCCCAGCGAGATCAACTGATCCATGCTGAGTTTGTCTTTCATGAATTTCCGGATGGTAATGGACGGGCCATCAATAGCAACCGGCGGGATAATGGCATTCACGCGGGAGCCATCAGGCAGGCGGGCGTCTACTGTTGGATTATCGGTATCGATATTCCGCCCCAATGGCAGGATGATCTTGTCAATAATACGCAGGATGGCATCATCGTTCTCAAACTTGAGGTTGGTCAGTTCCAATTTGCCATTGCGTTCAATATAGACCATGTTTGGGCCATTGACCATCACTTCGCTGATGGATGGGTCATCCAGCAGCGGCTGAAGCGGGCCAAACCCGATCATTTCATCCATGATCTCTTTGAAGATCTGATTCTTGAATTGATCCGGTAGGTTTAACCGGGTCGATTCATACGCGCTTTGCAGGTATTGTTGGATGATTTCGCGGCGTTGCCTTGGTGAGGGCGGTCGGGACTCCATTTCCCGCGAAACAGCGCTGACCAGGTAGCTTTTCAGCTTCGCCTGGTCGGTGGAACTAAGCGTTGTGCCGCCAGATTGAATCATTTGATGCCCCCGGCAGGTTTAACTTCTTCATCTGGCATCAGCCAGACGATCTGTTCTGTGTTGACGGAGAGAAATCCGCTATGGTACAGAGATTCTCCGGCATTGGAAAAAACGATGGCATCGGTCACCGCTATAAAAAGGTCTTTGCGGTTCAATTCGTCTTTTACACGGTCTTCCGGCCGGATGTGTATTTTGCCGCGGATCAGATGGCTGGTTGTCTGTATCGTAACGTTAATCGGCTTCTTTGTGACTACCTGGGTAAAAATTTTGCCTTTTTCTTCAAAACTGGAAAACATTATTCCCTCTTTCTCTTATCGGTAGAGGTTACAGACTCCGCCGGCATTAAATAGCCCAGCCCGGAACGGGTAACAATATGACACGGGCTGTGAGGATTTTCTTCCAGTTTCTGGCGGAGACGGGCAATACTGACCCATAGAATTTCTTTGTCTTCTTTATACGACGGACCCCATATCGCCGTCAACAGTTCTTCACCGGTCATGATCTGACCCAGGTGATGGGCAAATTGAATCAGCAGCCGGTACTCTGTGGCGGAAAGAAAAACAGGTTTCTCCCCCTTCCACACTTCCGCGCGCGCGAAATCAATCTTTAGATCGTGGTGCTGGAAGAAGCGCTCGCCCATGGATGAGTCATCTTTACGGGCACGGCGGAGGACAGCCTTTACCCGGGCAATCAACTCGGTGGCTGAGAAAGGCTTTACTACATAATCATCGGCTCCGGCATTCAAACCTTTAACACGATCCTGCTCTTCACCTTTGGCGGTCAGCATAATAACAGGTACATTGGAAAATTGTCTGATGCGTTCACAGGCTGTAACGCCATCCAATTTGGGCATCATAACATCCATTACCACCAGGTCCGGTTTCTGCGCGGATACCATTTCCAAGGCGTCTTCACCATTCATAGCGGAAATGACTTCGTACCCTTCGGATTGCAGATTTACCTGCAAGAGGTGTATATATTGTTTTTCATCATCTACTACCAGAATTTTTGCCGGCATAAAACTCTCCACCTGACAGGTTATTCCATCGCCGGAAGCGAGATCACAAATGTGGATCCTTTTCCTGTTATTGATTCTACTGATATTTTGCCTTTGTGCGCGTCCAAAATTTGACGGCAAATAAAAAGCCCAAGTCCGCTGCCGTGAGCTCCGCGTTCTGATTGTGGATCACGATAAAAGCGCCAGAAGATTTTTTCCTGCGATTCAGGCGGTATGCCTGGCCCTTCATCGCGGAATTCGATGATCACCTGTTCATTTTCTGATCTCAGGGTTATCCACACTGGTGATTCAGGGGCATATTTATGGGCATTGGTGATCAAATTTTCAAACACCTGCTCCAACCGCTCGGGATCCGCGTTGACCATTTCCACCGGTTTCTTGATTTTCAGGTGGATGGTCATTTCTCCATGATGGATACGGGCCCGGGCGATTATATTATTTAATAATGCTTCCACGCGAACGGGCTGAAAATGAAATTCGAGCATATTACTTTGCAGGCGGGCAGAATCGAGTAAGTTATCGATCATCGCCTGAAGGTGATCGGTTTCGGCATCAATGATGCGCAGAAATTCCTGCTGGGTCGTTGAATCCCAGGTGGCATCGGAGCGGAGCAGGGTAGTGGTATATCCTTTGATAAAACCCAGGGGATTGCGTAATTCATGGGTAATGGTGGAAATAAAATTATCCTGCAGATTTGAGACCTTACAGCGTTCCGATAATTCTTCCACTTTACGCCGCAGTTTTATGTTTCCGAGTACCAATCCGATTATGGACGCGAATCCCTGTGCCTGTTCAAGATCAAGGTCAGAGTAACCGGGACCGCCAAACCGGATGATCACCATGGCACCGATGACATCCCCCCCATTGAATACCGGAATGCCCAGACCATACGGATATTCGAGCCGGTTGGTTCCCGGCGATTTTTGCGGAGATGTAATAACCGGCCGTTTTTCCTGTACCGTTTGGATCCCGATGGAATCGCCCCAAGCCGTATCTGCTTCACCGGAACGGCCCCTTCCAACGGCGCGGGCGAAAACAGGTTCCAGCGCATTGCCACCATTAATTCTGTATACAACCAGATGGTCGTAAATCAATCCGAGACGGATCTGGTGAGCAAACTCATCCAGCCCAACTTTCCATTCATCCGCGTTATTTAGCTTTCCCAGTGAGCGTAAAAGGTACAGGTTGGGGTTTTCATAATTGGGATCGGTTAATGGAGGCATTTCCGGTTGTTCTCCTGCACCGAGAATTTCGATCAACCCGCGTATAAGAGAAATTCAAACTCACTCCCCTGGTTGATCTCAGACCGCAGGCGGATAGTGGACCCATGGGCTTCGATGATCTTGCGAACCAGCGCAAGCCCAAGCCCGGTGCCTCCGTAACGGCGTGTCGATGAGCCATCCAACTGGTGGAAGGGTTCATAGATCTCTTCCATCCGGTCAACAGGTATGCCGATGCCGTCATCTTTTATTACCACTCGAATGGCGCCATCTTCCCGAAGGCAGCGAAGTTCAATGTGACCGTTTACCGGTGTGAACTTAATAGCATTATCCAGCAATTGGGTGATGGCCCAGGAGATCTTTTCTTCATCTACTTTGATCTTCGGAAGGTCGGCATCAAAAACCAATCTAAGCTGAAGATGCTTTTCTTCGGCTTTTACCTGCGCCCGGTTGACCAGTGTTTGACTCAAACGGTGCATGTCAACTTGCTGCAAGTTTAAGGCCACTTCCGATCGGTCGGAGTCTGAGAAAAGGAGCAGGTCTTCGATCAACCGTTCCAAACGCGACGATGCCTTTTGCATCACGTTTATCGCGTTCTCCTGGTCTTCCGTCAACGGACCAAGCACCGATGCCGCGATCAATTCAAGGTACCCTTTGATGTGGGTCATGGGGGTCCGCAATTCATGCGAAATATTGGCTACGATGTTGGCTTTCATGCGGTTCAAATCTGCCAATTTAACCATGGCCGCTTCCAATTCGGCGGTACGTTGTTTGACACGTTGCTCAAGGCTGGCATTGGCCGTCTGCAATGCTGAACGCAGTTGAAGGATCTGTTCGGTAACGGCCCGATCAAGATCTTTACGGGTGATCAACTTCTGCTCTATCAGGATCTGGCCGATCAACTCCGTCCGCCCGGCTGCCTGAGCGTTCTGCTGCATTTCAATAACCCGATCCAACTGTTCGCTGGTGATTCGACCGGATTCAACGAGGTACTCACCCAGCCTGGGGACCAGAACTTCGGGGACCATGATCTGGTCATTCTGGTCACCTTCAGGTTCCATCCTGTCATCCAAAGATTGATCTTCTTTTTCCATGCAGAAATTCGAACCTCTTGGAAATGGTCCCAGAACGATCAGTTTTTCAAGATCGAATCCAGAACGGAATTTAATTCTTCATTTGAGTAATAATAGATTACCAGGCTTCCGCCCTTTTTCCCGTGATTTATTGTTACTCTTGTACCCAGGTGTTCCCGCAGCCGGTTTTCAATTTCTTTGACTTCCACCGGCGGTTCGGGTTTGGTTTTGGAAGGGCCTTTCTCTCCAGCGTATTTCTTCACCAGCTCTTCCGTCTGCCGAACGCTTAACCCGTTACGGGTGATGATCTGCAGTACAGCATTCTGCGACTGGGGAGTATTGAGGCTTAATAAAGCCCTGGCATGCCCTTCGGATATGTCACCGGTAAGTATGGCATGACGCACGTTTTCAGGCAACTTGAGTAGCCGCAGAGTATTCGTTACGGATACACGGCTTTTACCAACCCGCAGGGCAATTTCATCATGGGTCAGGTTGAATTCCTCCGCAAGTTGGCGGTAGGCTTCGGCGGTTTCCAACGGCATCAGGTCAGCGCGCTGGACGTTTTCGATTAATGCCAGCTCCAGGCGGTCGCGATCGTTGGCTTCACGCAGTATGACCGGTACCATTTCCAACCCGGCGAGTTTCGCCGCCCTGAGCCGGCGTTCACCGGCGATCAACACGTACTGGTTATCCGCTTCTTTTGTGACGATCAACGGCTGCAAGATGCCATGTTGACGGATCGATTCGGCCAGTTCAGACAGACCTTCTTCCGCCATGATGGTACGCGGCTGGCGGGGGTTGGGAATAATGCTGACAGCCGGAATGGTGTCTACACCTGTTTTAGGCTCACTGGAAGCCGGGATAATTGCGTCTAAACCACGTCCTAATCCGCCTTTATGTGCCATGACTACCCCTTACTCCGCTGCTTCTGGAATGGAAATGCCATCCTGCCCGAGGATTTCGCGGGCGAGCGCGGCATACGCTTTGGCTGCGCCGGAATCCGGCGCGTACATGGAAATCGGTATACCGTAGGAGGGCGCTTCGGCCAGACGAATGGACCGCGGGATGACAGACTGAAAAACCTGTGTGGGGAAGTGTTTGCGCACTTCGTTCACCACGTCAATTGCCAGGCGGGTGCGGCCGTCGTACATGGTCAGAATGACGCCGCGGACAATCAGACCGGGGTAGAGGGATGTTTTCACCCGGTTGATGGTCTGGGTGAGTTGCCCCAAACCTTCGAGGGCGAGGTATTCGCATTGGACGGGAATGATCACGCCATCTTTGGCAGCCATGAGTCCGTTGACGGTCAGCAGGCTGAGCGAGGGCGGGCAATCAATAAGAATGTAATCATACCGGTCAGATAATCCGTTTACCACGTCGCGCAGACGTCCTTCGCGATTCTCACCGTCAATCAATTCAATGTCAGCGCCAGCCAGGGCAGGTGAAGATGGAAGGAGGGAAATCTTTATCCGCGGATTGTGGAGAATATGCGGAGCCGGTTGAGCTGTTCCGATTAACACCTCATATGTGCCGGTTTTTACCGTATTTTTGTCAATACCAAGTGAAGATGTGGCATTAGCCTGAGGATCGAGGTCAACGAGTAGAACGCGCTGCCCGTAGTACCCCAGAAAAGCTCCCAGGTTGATGGCAGAGGTGGTTTTTCCCACACCGCCTTTCTGGTTCACAAAGGTGAAAATTTTGGTCATAGGTTTTGTTCCGCGGGTAGGATTTCGATACCGGCAGCAAGAATTTCATCGACCGTTGGAATACTGTCCATCCCGCGCCGGGTTACGGATTGGGATGCCAGTTGAACCGCGAATCGGGCTGCTGCCCAGGGATCTTTAGTCGTATGGTATTTTGAAAAGAAACAGGCGGCAAAAATATCGCCGGCTCCTGTAGTTTCAACAACTTCAACGCGTGGGGCTGGAAAACGGCGCACATCGCCATTCCAGTAAACACATGCGCCATCCGCGCCTTCCGTCACAACCAGAATGCGTATTGACCGAAGCATTTCTTCAATCCGTTCCTCATCGCCATTGATATCTTCAATGCTCATAACGGCAATGGACGAATTCTCCAGCACAAACGCGGCTTCCGGCCATTCTGATGATGTCACCCGGCCGGATGAATTCCAGGCGCGCATAAATCCCTGCGGGGTTACACAGACAGTTTTGTGAGAAAAACTCCGCGCGAGGGTAGGGTCAACTTCGCGAGCGACCGGCGCCAGGTGAATAACCGGGGTGGAACGCCAGATTTCAGGTACGGATGATAGATCCAATGCTTCGGCCACATTGTGGATCATCTGGATCCGGCCATCAGGAGTGTAGATGTTCTCAAATGTGGTTGTGGTTTCGGACGGTATCGAAAAAAACGTAATGCCATCCCGTTCGGGAAATGGATAATTCTCTTCGCTGGTGGTTACCACCCCGACTCTGTGCCCGAGGGCGCGCGCGGTTCGGGCGGAATATAAAACTGTCCCGCCGGGTGTTTTTCCGTCGGGGATAAGGTCAAATGTGACATGACCGATTGCCAGATAGTCAACCGGTTCCAATTTCTTGCGATCAAGCATAGCCTGATTATACCTGAAGCGGCTGATCAGAATCTGCCGGTGAAGCGGAGGGAATATCCGTTGAGGGGGCACCGCAGTACGGGCAGATGTTCCAGGGGAGCTCCAGCAGTTTCCGGCAGGAAGGGCAAGTCTTTTTCAGTTTTGTCTGGCAGGTGGGGCAAACAACCCAATCTTCACGCGTATGGCGGCCGCAGCCCGGGCATGTGTTGATCTCTTCAATCGATTTCAACAGGGCTTCTTCTTCCAGTGTGCGCTGGTATTCTTCTTCCATTGTCCGCCCCGGCCGGATGATCAAATAGATGACAATACCCGGGAGGAAGAGCACGGCAACCAGTAAAATCGCCAGAATGCGCGCAAAAGAGTCTCTGGTTCGGGAGCGGATATCGCGAAAGGTCCAGAAGATGAGGCTAAGCCACAAGGCGGCCAGGAAAGCGGCGGCAAACCCGAGTAAATACTGGAAATAGCCGCTGATGGAAGATGGGTCAAAGGGCATCAGTGAGAGTCCGTTAAGAGGGATTAATCCTGGTAGTTATCGATCAGGTCGCGGATGACAGTCACCTGGGTGGGTGTGACCGGCAATAATTTACATCCAACCGAAAAAAGATCGGGGTCCAGTTCGTGGTCGCACCAGACGGTTTCAGCATTTAAAAAGAGTTGACGTTCACCGTCTACTTCTTCGGGAAACTCTATACGGAGTTCAAGGAGTTTGCCTTTTTCCATGGGTGTTTCACAAATCAGTTGAACACCTTCAGAAGTGAGATCGACGAGGTTGCCGATCAGGTCATTGGTTTTCCGGTCAAAAATCCGCAAATAATGGATCAGGTGGATGCGGTTGAATTTTCGCTTATCAGCCATGACCAACTCCTTTTTGAGAATTCCCTGTGTTTTGCATTATATGCCCTTCATAACCCTTTTGCAACCAGTCCGGTTATAATTTTGCTTGTGGGGTAAACAAAATGAGCGAACCTTCCATCACTATTCACCGCATACAGGATTTTGAAGAAAATGACCGTCCCCGTGAACGGCTGGCAGAGCTTGGGGCTTCTGCGCTCTCCAACGCAGAATTGCTGGCCATTTTGCTGCGTACAGGGCTGCCCGGTGAAAATGCTGTTCAGGTAGGCCAACGACTTCTGAAACATTTTGGGGGCATCATTGGGCTCCACAGGGGTAGTTACGAAGAATTGTGCCAGCAGAAAGGGATCAGCAGCGCGAAAGCCAGCCAGATCAAGGCGGCGCTGGAGCTGGGCCGGCGGCTTCCCAAAGAAGAATCGGAAGATAAGCCGGTGATCCGCAGTCCAAAGGATGCCGCCGATTTGATACAGTATGAAATGGTCGGTCTTCCGCAGGAGAATTTGTGGGTTTTATTGCTGGATACCCGCAACCGGGTGCTGAAAATCGAGAAGCTCTACAAAGGATCGTTGAATTCATCCACGGTGCGGGTGGGGGAGTTGTTCAAATCTGCGTTGACCAACAACGCGGCGTCCATCATTCTGGCTCACAACCATCCCAGCGGCGATCCAACGCCCAGCCCGGAGGATGTGGCACTCACCAGAGCGGCAGTACAGGCAGGTCACCTGCTGGATGTGGAAGTGCTGGATCACATTGTGATCGGGCAGAACAAGTTTGTATCGCTGAAAGATAAGGGTTTGGGATTCAGCGGCTAAAAACTGTTAACTGCGAAAGGTTCGAAAATTACCAATCTTTCTTACGTAAAACCTTGAACGGCTGGACGAGTGCGTTCGTTCCAGAATCAATCTTTACCAGTTCCACAATAACGGATCGGGTGATCTGTGAATTTGCCTTGACGATCACCGATCCGTTCTTGTCTTTGATCGGCTCCACCAGCAGCATCCCTGCCTCAAGATCAGCCAGGTTGACCACATCGACGCTG
>CAYQTY010000082.1:10204-11525 GCA_964420535.1 uncultured Leptolinea sp.
GGCAGAGAGGCGGCGCTGCGCATCTCAGGCAGTGATTGGGCGCTCTGTAAACTCCGCAGCGCGTTGATCACTTCCATGTTATACATGCCCGGTTTGGATTGCAGTGTGGCGAGGATCTGGTCATGCAGCAGCCCCTGAAGCATCAGACGGTCATATTCCACACAGATTTTTAATATATGAGATCCCATGTCAACGGGATATTTTTCCGGTTCGGAAGGGTCAAGGCAAAGATCGTCAATCGTCCGGTTCTGGCCGGCGATCATCTTGCTCACGTTTTCCAGGCGGGGTATCCGTTCCAGTAATTTGCCGGCGAGAAACGGGTGCCGCGAGAACATCAATTCTTCCGAAGCGTCCAGCGTGTGGCCGGCATTGATCTTTTCCAGCATTTTTTGCGGGAAGATGATCCATCCGAGTTGTGACAGTGCCGCGGCCATTTCATATTGCCAGCCATCTTTGATCTTCATCACCCGCACTATATGCGCCACTAATTGCTGTATCCGTAAAGAACGCCCGTATGCCTGATTATTCACAATATCCAGTACTTCAGTCAGCATACTGATGGATTCTTTTAATGTCTTTTCCAGAAGGTCTTTTTCTGCCATCACCAGTTGATACTGCCTCAGGCCGGCATCCAACGCCTGGGTCAACTGCTCGCCGGTGCAGGGTTTGGTTAAAAACCGGAAAATTTCTCCCTGGTTTATGGCTTCAACCGCCGTGACCATATCCGCGTTGCCGGTCAACATCATGCGGACGGTTTCGGGTGAGGTTTCCCGAACCTGTGCCAGAAACTTGATGCCATCCATAACGGGCATGCGGAAATCAGATACCACAACCGCGTATTGGCCTTCTTTCCAGACTTTTTCCAGCCCTTCAGCACCACTCTGGGCAGTATCAATGCTGTACCTGAACCCCAACTCACGGCGGAGTGAGTCAAGCAGCATAATCTCATCATCAACAAGCAGAATTTTTTCTTTCACTGCCTAAATCCCCGGAATATGAATGATAAAAGTCGTTCCCTGTCCAACTTCTGATTCGAACTCGATAGTACCACCGTGTTTATTTACGATGGCTGTGTAACACAACGCAAGGCCCTGCCCGGTTCCAATACCCACGTCTTTTGTGGTAAAGAACGGGTTGAATACTTTTTCCCGAATATCTTCGGGTATACCGGTTCCTGTGTCTGTAACACGTATTTCAATAGCATGACCGGCCCTGCAACTGGATATGGTAATCTTGCCTTTGGTGTCCGGTTCAGATTCGTTTACTTCTTTTATTGAGTGTACAGCGTTTATGATCAGGTTCAAAATAGTTTGACTTAATG
>CAYQTY010000083.1:0-11381 GCA_964420535.1 uncultured Leptolinea sp.
CGGCGGGCATTCCCGATTGGCCGGAAGACCGGTACCTGACCGGACCCAACCTGTTTCCCCTGCTGATCAAACTCGCTGACTCAGTGGCGAAGTCAAAGACCGACCCAGCGGTGTGGGCGCATATGATGCCGGCCGAACCGGGTGACGCCATGCTGGTGCTGCCGTTATGAGGGAAGCCCGCGTTTTCCTCGGAGTGGGTACCAACCTGGGTGACCGCCGGGCCAACCTGGCCGCCGCGCAGGTTGCCGTGTCTGAATTTGTGATCATCCAGAAGACCTCACGGGTTTATGAAACCGCGCCCTGGGGTATGACCGACCAGCCGGACTTTCTGAACCAGGTCTGGGAAGCCACCACAACCCTGCCCCCGCTGGAACTGCTCCGCCGCTTGAAGGAGGTGGAGACCGTTCTCGGACGCAAACCGTCCGTACGCTACGGTCCTCGCCTGATCGATATTGACATTCTTTTGTATTCCAATCTGATGTTCCGGTCGGCTGATTTGGTGATCCCGCACCCGCACATCAGCGAGCGCGCCTTTGTGCTGGCGCCGCTGGCCGACCTCGAGCCGGACATGGTCATCCCCGGGATGAAACACAGCGTGGCGGAACTGCTGGGGCGGCATGAGAAAAAAGGGATCAAAGAAGTTAAATGAGCAAGCAGCGTCTGACATTCGGCTCTCGCACGTACATTATGGGGATCATCAACGTCACCCCAGATAGCTTTTCGGGTGACGGTCTGGCGAACTCGGTTTATCCTTTACGGTCGGCGCTGGAACAGGCGGACGAATTCCTCAAGGCCGGGGCTGACATTCTGGACATCGGCGGCGAGAGCACCCGCCCCGGCGCGGAACCTGTGAACCAGCAGCAGGAATTGAACCGGGTGATTCCGGTGATTGAAGCGCTGGCTGCCGCCTTCCCTGATGCCATCCTTTCCGTTGACACCTACCGCGCGGCCACGGCGGAAGCCGCCCTGCGCGCCGGAGCCGACTGGGTCAACGATGTGTGGGGGCTGCAGGCTGACGCGGACCTGGCCGGCTTATGCGCTGATGCCAACGTACCTGTGGTATTGATGCACAACCGCAGCAAAGCCAGCCAGGCTGTGCTTGGCCGCTATGTCGGCGTGGAATATGCTGACCTGCTTGAAGACGTCAAACGAGAACTGCTGGTCAGTGTGGAAATCGCCCTGAATGCCGTTATTAAAAAAGAAAACATCATCCTCGATCCCGGCATCGGGTTTGGTAAAACTGTGGAACAGAACCTTGAACTTCTCAACCGGCTGGACGAGATCAAAGCACTGGGTTACCCGGTATTGCTGGGGCCATCACGCAAATCATTCATCGGGTACACGCTGGACCTGCCGCCGGAAGACCGGGTGGAAGGCACCGCCGCCGCCGTGGCAGTGGGCATCACCCGCGGCGCGGACATCATCCGCGTGCATGACGTGGCTGCTATGGCGCGCGTGGCGCGCATGACCGATGCCATTGTACGGAGCAAATACTGATGCTGGCTATTTTGTTGATCGGGGTGTATTCCGCCCTGCTTCTGGCCATTTACGGTGCCGGGTTCCTCGCGCTCGCCGCGCGGGTGCTGCGCATCAAACCGGCTGAACAGCCATCACTACTTCAATCCGCACTGGCCGGTTTCGTGCCGCTGGTCTGGTTGACGTCCCTCCTCTCGATCTTCCGTCCCGTGGATGAGACGGTAGCCATCAGCCTTTTGATCGGTGCCATTGCCACCGGCTTGTGGCTGACCGTTCGCCGCCGTGACTGGCTTTCCGCGTGGCTTAAGGGCCTGTCCGGCATCCACCCCGCCGCCTGGTTGACGGCCGCCTCGGCATTGGTCACCACTCTGGTGCTGGCCACGCTCAAACCGGGCAACTCCGATACCGGGCTGTACCATGCCCAGGCCATCCGCTGGATCGAAAGCTACGCGGCCGTGCCCGGGTTGGGCAACCTGCATTCGCGCTTCGCCTACAACTCCAACTGGTTCCCGCTTCAAGCCGGGTTCAGCTTCGCCTTCCTTGACCTGCGCTCCTTCCACCTGATGGGCGCTGTGTTGACTGCCCTGTGCCTGGCCTGGTTCACCGGCGGGCTGCAGGAACTTTTGACCAAAAGCCATACCTTCAGCCGCTGGATGCGCTTCGCCTTCCTCCCGCTGACATTTTACGTGATGGCGTCGGAGGTTTCATCCACCGGCAACGACCTGCCCGTCACATTGCTGACATGGGTTATTCTGTGCGTGTGGGTGGAGACGCTCGAATCCCCTGCGGAAAGCCTGGACTGGCGGCATATGCTGCTGATCACCCTGCCCGCCTTGCTGGTATCCATCAAACTCTCCGCCTTTCCGCTGATGCTGGTCACCGCGTGGGTGTTGCTGCCCCGCCTGCGTAAAGCCGGCGGTTGGTCCGCCCTGTGGCTGACAGCCGCCTTCACCCTGCTTTTGTGGGCGCCCTGGCTGGCGCGCAACGTGATCCTCTCCGGCTACCTGGCCTACCCGCAGACGGCCGTCGACGTGTTTAATGTGCCGTGGAAGATGCCGCTCAAGGGAGTCAAAGATGAGGCGGATTGGATCGTCAGTTGGGCGCGCTTCCCGCGCATGGACAAGGAACTGGTGCTGGCCATGCCGGTGACCCAATGGGCGCCGATGTGGTTTGACGACCTGACCAAAAACCGCCAGATCATTCTGCTGGTGCTGGCCGCCGCGCCGTTCGGCTTCGGTCTGGCCGCGCTGGCCGCCTTTGCCTTCTTCCGTAAACATTTCAGGAATTGGTTCCAGCCCCTGGTCCTCACCCTGCCCGTCTGGCTGGTGACGTACGCCGGCATCCTCTTCTGGTTCTTCAGCGTGCCGCGCTACCGCTTCGGCAACGGGGTATTGATGGCCGGGCTGGTGCTGGTGGTGCTCTGCGGCGCGGGATTGTTCCGCGCGTGGTTGAGATCAGTGGCGCGCTTCGCCCCGCTGGCTGCCGCCCTGTTGACTGTCGCCTACCTAGCGATGGTGCTCTTCCAATCCGCCGAACCGAAGACGCGGAACGCCCGCTTATGGCTCCCCGCAGATTACGTCAACCTGCCGACAGAACCGTGTAACTTCGGTGACTTCGGAGTCTCCTGCGCCACGCAGTACCAGCAATGCGGCTACAATCCCTTCCCCTGTGTGCCGCAGAGCTTCCCCAATGTGTTCCTGCGGGGCACGTCATTTGGTGATGGGTTTGAGGTAAGGTAAAACGGGGGCCAGGAAAATTTGTTAAAAATAGTGGATTTCAAGTAAAAGTGAGGGGAAATGAAATCTGAAGATTTAAAAATTGATTATCTGATCCTTCGACTTGTTCAGGCATTTATTGTCCTGATAATGATTATGGTATTTTTTGGTCTGGGACAATTTCGTCCTATCCCGTATATAGATAAAATTTGGGCCGACAACAATCCGGGGAAACCAGTACTTCTCCTATCGCTTGATAAAACAGACTACAAGATCGGAGAACCTATCATCTATAGGGAAGTAGTTTTGAATGATGGTGATTCTTCGATATTTTTTCCGGTAGATCTCTATCACTACAAAATGGATAACGGCATCGGCTTTCATACATCTGTCATTCTAACGGATGAAAACGGGAACAAATTACCGTTTGAAGGTCTGGAAGGAAATATTAATATATTGCCTTTAAGCAAATTTATCGTAAAAGTAAAACCGCATGAATCTGTTCCGTGTTTTGGGTGTTCATACGATCTTCTTGGTTTTGTCCCATCATGGGATGATAAGGTATTACCTGTTTGCTATAAGACTGCATTAAAAAACCCGGGATACTACTATTTGCAGACAGTTTTGATAAGTAATGAAGTAGACAAATATACTCGTTATATTCAAGAAAATGGATTTGCATATAAATCAGGTCCTATTCCCGTACCCTGGAAAGGTGTGTTGCTTTCCAATAGAGTCAAATTTGAGATCAAACCATAATAATCGGGGATTTGAAAAGCAATTTCAGCTTCTTACTTATCAAACGGTATCTGGAGGGATATGAGTGTAGTTCTTAAAATTGAATCCGAAATCGCGAAAGAATCCTTCTACGTATACACAAAGGATGGCACATTTTCGGGAGGAAGTCTTGAGAAATTTCTTATTGCGTTGTCGGCATATTATTCTTCAAATAGGAATTTCCCGGAAGACCCGGATGAACTCACGTACATTTCTTCTATAACAAATAAAATACCTGACCTGGAATTGTTGGCTAATGTTTGGTATGAAGGAGATTGGGATTATCAAGAAGACGAATATGAAAACTTTTTAGCCAATAGCCCGTGTATGCCACTTCCCAAAAAAGAGTTTGAAAAATGTATTCGGCAGATACGGGAAAAATGGACAGAAGGCGGCAAAATTCTTGATATTCTTATCCAACTTCAAGAAGAATTATTGCATAACCCGATTAAAGATTCATGGTTCTTCGATCAAGAATTTACAATGGCAGATTTGTCAGCACTAATTAACACGATGAAGAACCTGAATCTGTACAGAAACGAGAGAATACGACTTAAATTCTGCTAATATGGATAATACTACCCATAAACCAGAGTTGGATGGTTAAGAGACCTATCAGACAAGTTCTCTGTCATATAACACCAATGATTGCTTCCTGAATAGAAATAAAGGGGAAAAATGAAGAATCCGATTCTAAAAATTATTTTGACCATTCTTCTATTATTCGGCGCGTTGACTACCTACGCGCTGAATGTATACCTGACCTCCCCGTCAAAGATAGGCCGTGATAAATTCATCCAATCCCATCCCGGGAAACCGGTGCTGTTGGTCACGTTGGACAAAGAGATATATTCCAGCTCTGAACCGATTAACTATCATTTTGTTCTCCTGAATGACGGTGATCAGCCCATTACGCTGCCCGTTCTCCGCTGTCTCGATTATGAAAGGATCAGTCAGGTTAATGTGATCCCGCATACTCTGATTGTCACCAATCAGGATGGCACTACGATCCCGTCCTTGTTTGACGGAAAAGTCGACCAAATTGGTCCCTGGTGTAATGAGGGAGTGGTAAAGGTAAATCCACATGAGGTTGTCCCCTGCGTGGATTGTCGAAAGGACGCCAGATTCTGGCTGATTAAAGGTACTTCCATAAGTAGCTTTTTCAATGAGGAAGAATACACCCGGCTGCTGCGTCAACCGGGTGTGTACTATTTACAGGTCAGTTACGAATCAAGTACTGAAAATTTGGAAGGTCAGCCTGTCTGGAAGGGACAAATCCTTTCCAACAGAGTAAGGTTTGTCATCCGCTAAATCCCGGTCTACAATGTAATGCAGTGCCAATTACTTAACATGCGGGGTAATTCATGCGGCAAATCTATTTTCTTCCAATCCTTATGATGTTCCCGGGGTTATCGTTCTTTCCTCCGGTTCCCGTCACGGCAACCGGAGTAACAACGGCAACACCCGAACCGGCCAAAACATTTTCCCCGCTCAGTTCTGTTGAAGTACCCCGGGCACCCTTGTTATCTGAAATACCTGCCGGTTTAGTGTTCCATCAACATCAATTCCATTTTGACAGACTGGATAGACCTTTATATGACTTTTTATGGTTCGATAATCGGAATGGAAACTACAAGCAATTTGAATTGTTCCACACCGGTGTCTTATCTGTCAGCGGTGACAAATGGGCGTATATCCGAGGTGGTGATATCTGGATCATGAACCTATTGGATGGATCAGAGAAAAAGTACCCTGACCCGAACAAATGGCATAAGATGGATTTGATGTGGTCACCGGATGATTCAAGAATTGCCTTCCAACTCTACGACGAAAGGTTAGATGGCAATCTTAGTCTGTTGGATTTGAACACCGGGGAATATAAGCAAATTGTGAATACACCGGGGAATTTTTTTATCCCTTATTATTGGCCTTCGGTTACTCCCGGGACGATATTTGCCGGGGCTGGGACAAACGAAGTATCTGTTCCTGGAGTAATGCCCAGGGGATGGTGTCACACATCAAGCGGGGAATGCAACACATTCCTGTCTGTCATCTCTGTTGATGGCAGTAAAAATGAAGTGCTGGATAAAACAACCGGTATTGAATTTCCTCCGGCAATCACCCCGGATGGCAAACTCCTGTTTTATGATGGGGGATCAATTCTGCATCTCGATACAGGTTGGATAGAAAAAATCACCCCGAAGAACGCGGATATTGAAATCGCGTTCTCATCTGATTCAAACGAACCGCAGTTGGTCGCTCCATTGGTCTCACCAGACGGAAAGAAAGTCGTCTGGCTGGGACATGTTAATATTGATGGTGATAACGGAATATACATCTACGATATTAAAACCCGGGAGTGGGAATTACTTGCCACTTATTTCCCACAATTTGTGACCATGACTCTTGCTCCTCGACAAGCATGGAAAAAGCCTTATTTCAATTGGAGCCCGGATGGCCGGTGGCTAGCTGTTTCAGGAATGGCTATGAAGCCGATGGAGTCGACATTCAATACGACAAAAATGAACACCAACGGATTTCTCTGGATTTTCAATATGGTGGATGGAACTGCCATCAGAACTTCAACTGGAGATTATTCTTTCGAAGAGCCAATTTGGAGTCCTGACAGCAAACAGATGGCATTCTCTCAACATTTCAGTGGAACGGTTGATCTGGACAAAACCTTCTTAATCAATGTATATAATTTGAAAATCAGTGAGTTGCCAGTCCCCAGTAGAACTATCCCATTAGCATGGCGATGAATTACTTTTAATACATTTGCCAAATATCGATGCCACATCAAGACGCGACAACCTGGGTACCTTTCAATTCTACACACATGCTCATTTACTTTCACTCTGCTATTAATTGATCATATTCGCCCTGGTGAACTTACCGTTAATCATGAATCTTGCGATGGTTATACAAAAATGATAAACTTTTCAAAGCTTGTTTGCGATAAATAATAAGTATCTCCCAGGGGATTAAAACCAAAAATTTAATATCTGTTGTCTGTTCACATCGAAGGAGAACCCATGGACAAAAAAACCGACTTCAGGATGATAATCAATCCTCATTTGTATTGGTGGGGTATTGTTCTTATTGCCGCCATTATTTATTTCGCGGGAATATCGCACGAATCCATCTGGTGGGACGAATCCTATTCCGCGTTCATGGGTGGTCATTCACCCTCCGAGATTTTGTACTTTATTCACACAGATAACCATCCCCCGCTTTACTACCTGCTGGTCAGTCTATCGATCTCCCTGTTCGGCGACTCAGCATGGGCGCTGCGCCTGCCTTCGGTGTTGGGCGCCATCGGGATGGTGGCGCTGGGCGCCGGCCCGGTCCGGCGCATCATGGGAAACAAAACAGCGCTCATCTATGCCGTACTGGCGTTATTTACCCCGGTTCTTTTGATCTATGCCCATGAGGCCAGAATGTACAGCCTGGCCAGCTTCAGCGTCACCGCCTGCGCCCTGTACGGTTTTCTGGCGGCAAAAGAGAACCGCAGGCTTGACTGGGCTTTATTCGCGGTTTTCAGTCTGACATCCGCCTACCTGCATTACTACGGTTTGATGGCAGCTTTCTTTGTTCACCTGATCTTATTTGTTTGGATCGTCAGCAAAAATCGGACATTGGTTAAAACCTACCTAATGTGTGCCGCTGTGGTTGTCCTCGGATACATGCCGTGGATCCCGTTATTCTTCCGGCAAATCCACAACGTCAGCGCGGGATTCTGGGTCAGTGCCGTCTCCCTGGAAAGTGTTTTTTACGCCCTGGTCCAACCTTTTGCCTATAAAGAGATTTTCCCGCCCGTTCAGCCGGGTATGATCATCTTGCTGATCTGTTCATGGGCGGCGGTCATCGCGGGATTGGTTCTGGTTAGAAAAAATGGGGATGTGGGGAAAAACTGTTTCGCGTGGTTTGCCCTGATGGTATTCGCCTTCACGTTCATTACGCCGATGATCATTTCGTTATTCTTCAACCCGATCTTCTACGAACGGTACATCATTATTCTTGACGGCTTATTCCTGCTGCTGCTCAGCCTGGGTGTCAGTCTGCTGCCGCGAACATGGCTCCAGTTGACATTTCTGGCTGTCTATGCTTTGCTCAACACATTGACGCTCAAAGATGTTTACACACAGTATTTCAATTACCCGATGCAACAAGTCGCCGAGTATTTAAAAGATGAGATCAAACCGGGTGATTTGATCGTCACCTCGGAACAATATTCAATGGGACCGGCGGTCTACTATTTCCCCGAGGCTACCCATTACTATTCCAATAACAGTATCGAGAAGCAGTGGGAGCAGGTATTGGAACCACTGGCCCCCCGCCTGCATAAAGATGACGAACGTGACCAGTTGCTTTCCACCCACAAGTCATTCTGGTATATCAACTGCAATACCGGCAGCACTAAGAATATCGCCACCATCCTCAAAGGGATCAAAGGTTGGGAATTATCCGGAGAGCCGAAAGTATTCTCGGAGCCCTTTGCGAAATTCAACTTTACCGCCGCGAAGTACATCTATACCGGCCGTGACCCGGATCTTAAGCAGGGTTCATTAAATCTACACCTCACCGGATTGAATCCCCCCGGCAATCTATTGATCCTCATGTACAACAAGCCGCCCATGGATCAAAACACGTACAAATCATTTTACGCGAAAATCAGTGGCCCCGATATGATTTTCCCGATAGACGGGCTACCCTTTGATGAATATTCCATTGTGGTCTACCATGATGAAAACATAAACTATTACCCGGATTATGACAACGCGACGCAGCTCCCCAAAGAGGGTATCGGGATCGTCAACTGGGAAAAACTGGACCGGAAGGCTGTTCAAAGCAGCTTTAACTTTGACACTCTCAAGTATGACTTCCAAAGTAAAGAGGAGACTGTTGAAGTGCCAATGTTCTATCCTCCGTTCACCATGCTTTTTGGGAATTAGATCTTTTTTGAATTCCAACAAAAAGTATCCGCAATACCCCGCGTTCATTGTATACTCGGATTAACCCAGTCCCCGGAGAATCCTGACCATGACCATCCCATCCGCCATCACACCTGAGATTGTTGACTGCATCCGCCGCGCCCTGGCGGAAGATATCGGCCCGGGTGACGTGACCACCAACGCCATCATCCCCGCCCGCGCGGAGATGAAAGGCCGCATCGTGGCCAAACAGGACGGCATCGTAGCCGGGCTGGACGTTGCCAGAGCTGTGTATGAAATGGTCGACCCGAAGGTCACCTTCACCGCCTGCGTGGAAGAAGGCGCCCATGTGGAAAACCGCGCCCTGCTGGCACAGGTCACCGGGCCGGCGCGCGCCCTGCTCACCGGCGAGCGCACCGCCCTCAACTTCCTCGGGCGCATGTCCGGCATTGCCAGCATGACCCACAAATATATGGAAGCGCTGGCCGGGACCAAAGCCGTGGTGCTGGATACCCGCAAGACCGTCCCCGGTTTGCGTGACCTGGACAAGCTGGCCGTCAAACACGGCGGCGGTCAAAATCACCGCCATGCCCTGTATGACATGGTGCTGATCAAAGACAACCATATCGACTTCGCCGGGTCCATCACCCGCGCCGTTGAACTGGCCCGCGCCGCCGCCGGAGACCTGCAGATCGAGGTGGAGACCCGCTCGCTGGCCGATGTCTCTGAAGCTTTGAGCCTGGGCGTGGACTGGATCATGCTCGATAACATGTCAAACGAAACCATGCGCGACGCCGTCAAACTGGTAAAAGGCCGCGCCAAGCTGGAAGCCTCGGGCAATATCACCTTTGAAAATCTCCGTTCGGTAGCCGAAACGGGAGTAGACTATATCTCAGTGGGCGCTCTTACCCACTCCGTGATCGTATTCGATGTCAGTTTTAAATATGAAGGTAGATAACGAATGAATGCACAGGAAATGTATGAACATCTAAAAGGGATCGTTGGTAACGTTATCCCGGATGGTGAGATCCGCTATAAGGCGGAAATTGCCGTGGAGATCAACCGCCTGAAGAAGGAACGCAACGCGGTGATCCTGGGTCACAATTACATGGAGCCCCTGCTCTACAATTCCATCTCAGATTTCATTGGTGACTCGCTGGAACTCAGCCGCAAAGCCGCCGCCACAGATAAAGACGTGATCGTCTTCTGCGGCGTCAAATTCATGGCCGAAACCGCAAAGATCCTCAATCCTACAAAGACCGTGCTGCTGCCCTCGGATGCCGGCTGCTCACTCGCTGCCAGCATCACCGCCGCGGATGTGCGCGCTCTGAAGGAACGCTTCCCCGGCGTGCCGGTGGTGACGTACGTCAACACCTATGCCGATGTCAAAGCCGAGTCGGATATCTGCTGCACATCGGGCAATGCCATCGCCGTGGTCGAATCACTTGGCGCGCAAACCGTCATCTTCCTGCCGGATGAATACCTGGCCGGTAATGTAGCCCGCGAGACCGGCAAGCACATCATCTACCCCACCCTCACCATGCCCGCCGCGCCGTCAACCGATCTAGATTACCAGATGATCGGCTGGAAGGGCCGCTGCGAAGTGCATGAGAAATACAGCGTGGAAGATATCCGCTTGATCCGCGAGCAGTACCCTGATGTGTTGATCCTGGCGCATCCTGAGTGCAGCCCTGAAGTCACCGCCGCGTCCGATTTTTCCGGTAGTACCATGGCGATGATCAAATATGTGGAAAAGACTCACGCTCCGCATTATCTGCTTCTCACCGAATGTTCCATGGGTGACAACATCGCCGCGGCCAACCCGGATAAGAACATGCTGAAACTGTGCATGGTGCGCTGCCCGCATATGAACCAGATCACCCTCGAAAATACACTCGAATCACTGCAGCAGAACAAGATCCTGATCGAAGTTCCAGAAGAGATCCGCGTGAAAGCTGTCCGCGCGGTGGAGCGCATGATCGCCATTGGCTGATAACAAGGTACACCTCGATACAACGAATGTGCTGATCATCGGCTGCGGCATTGCCGGGGCTACAGCCGCGCTGCGCCTGGCCGAAGACCCGGACCGCAAGATACTGGTGATCACCCGCGAACCTGACCCGCACGAATCCAATTCCAAGTACGCCCAGGGCGGCATTGTCGGCCGCGGTCATGATGACAACGCCGACCTGTTGGTCAAAGATATCCTGGCGGCCGGCGCCGGTGCCAGTTCGCCCAAAGCGGCGCGCATCCTGGCGGAAGAGGGGCCCGAACTGCTCATGGATGTGCTGATCAATAAAGCACGCATCCAATTTGACAGTGAACCCGACGGCGAGCCGGAATACGGCCGTGAAGCCGCGCATTCCCGCCGCCGCATTTTACATGTGGGTGACGGTACCGGCCACGCAATCATCAACGGGCTGGTGGAAACGATGAAAGCCACGCCAAACATCACCATGCTGCCGAACATGACGGCCGT
>CAYQTY010000084.1:0-11332 GCA_964420535.1 uncultured Leptolinea sp.
GACATGGCGGATCTGGTTTCAGAAATGAAAGCTGTCAAGCATCCTTTTGACAAAGGGATTTATGCCCAGCCGGGTGTGGAATATTAGAAAACAGACTTGGTCCGGTTACTTGCATGGGATTGACATTGGACTATACTTGACTTAAGCAACTATATAATTGATAATAGCAATATACTCTGGAGGTTCACATGGATGCAAATTACTCCACGGATTATATTGCCCGTATCCGTCACTTCAACCGGTTCTATACCCGCCTGATCGGGCTTATCACCGGCCAGTACATGGATTCCCCTTTCACTCTCACGGAAGCCAGAGTGATATATGAACTGGCCAACCAGACCGAGCCCACCGCGACAACTATCAACACCGAACTGAGGTTGGACGCAGGATATCTCAGCCGGATACTGAATAGCTTCTCTAAAATCGGTCTCATCACCAAAACCGCCTCGCCTGACGATGCCCGCGTTTCGATCCTTACGCTGACAGATGAAGGCCGCCAGGCGTATGAAGACCTGAACAGCCACTCACAGTCGGGCATCCAATCACTTCTCGAACCGCTATCACAGGGTGACCAGACCCGCGTGGTGACTGCCATGCGAACCATTGAATCACTATTGAATAGCACGAATCCAGAGAATCCAGCTTCAACATTATTTATCCGGCCCCCGGTTCCCGGTGACATGGGCTGGGTGGTCAAGCGGCATGCCGAATTGTACGCACAGGAATACGGCTGGGATGAAAAATTCGAAGGACTGGTAGCGGGGATCGTCTCTGACTTCGTCAAGAATTTTGACCCCGCACGAGAACGCTGCTGGATCGCCGAACAGGATGGGGAGAATGTGGGCTGTATCTTCCTGGTAAAGTTGGACAGCGAAACCGCCAAGCTGCGCATGCTGCTGGTAGACCCCAAAACCCGCGGAATGGGGTTGGGCGGGAAACTGGTGGACGAGTGTGTTCAGCAGGCACGCCGTTTCGGGTACAAAAAAATGGTGTTGTGGACTAACAGCATATTGCACTCCGCCATTCATCTGTATGTAAAAGCCGGATTTCGCAAGGTCAGTGAAGAACCGCAGCATGCCTACGGGCATGATCTGGTATTCGAGAACTGGGAAATGGACTTATAGATTAGTATCCCCCGCGTTCAAGCGGGGGATACTTGTGTAGATATCCTTACTGCGCGTTAACGAATTCCGCGGCCCAGTCAAACGATCCAGAATCTTCGTAGTATTTCGGCCAGTGGGCGTTCCAGGCAGGGGTCTGAACGTCACGCACCCGGTCAGCGCACGGTTCGTAGGGTTTGATATCCAACACGGGGGTACCGTCTTCTGCATCGATCCACGCCAGGATGATGCGACCGTTGACCTCGTCCACATGGATCACCTGCGCCACGGAAACGCAGATCGGGTTGGGGCGCATCGGTGAGCGGGTGGCAAAGATTCCCAGCCGGTCAGGCGCTTTGGCGTACGGTTTTTCCACCACGGTATTCTTGCGAAATTCAGGTGTATCCAGCAGGTGACTCCACCACAGGACATTGATGTGGCTGAACCCCTGGAGACCGGTCAACGCATCACGGAATTCGGGTTTGAGTTCCAGAACGAAGCCGTCTTGTCCGGACCGGATATAACCAAGCGGAGAGACAACACAATCAGTTTGTGCCATTTGATTTTCCTTCTTTCTATGTGCTTGTGATTTATCAGCGGCCGCTGGTTTTAACGATCTATTTCAGACAATTTGGGCGGTTTTCAATACCAGAGTGACACATACCGAGCGGCATCGATCAGCCGCTTGATATCGCGCAACCCTATTCGCCCTTTGAACCAGGCGTTTTCGGTGTTTACAGACTGCATCTCTTTATCCAACTCTTCCGGGACGGCATTGGCCACTCTGGCCGGTGTGCCATACCCGGCTGTCAGCAGCATTCGCGCTGTGAGCGGACTGACCCATTGGATCCGGGTCAGGTCCGCGCATGTCAGCAGATGGTCCAAATGCACTGCTGGAACCCCGGTAGCCCTCGCTTTTTCGGGGTTTTCAAAAAGGTCAGCCGTGGTTTTGATGCCTGCTGCTTCCAGTTTCGCGGTTTCGTCCGCCGGGATCCAGTCAAATTCTTTCAGGCTGAACGGTTTGTACCAGCTTTCCACCTCGCGCCGCAGCAGGGCAAGATGATCTTTATCTAGTCCGGTTTGATCGGCAATGGCGAACAGGCGTTTATTGTCTTTCAGCTCTTTACGAAGAATGGCCAGGTTTTCGATACCCAGATCAGCCAGTTTTGAGAGCACGACGTCTAATCCTTCTTTTATGGGTTCGCGGCTGGGGACAAGGTCGGTCGTAAGGATCCGTTCCTTCAGGGCATTCAGACTGATGGGCTCGGCGTTAAAACAATAGCGCATGGTTCTCTCCTTCAGGCCGGGGTGACCGGAATTTGCAGTTCGGTAAGTGAATCAGGGTCATTATCATATTGCCCTTCGGCAGGCAGCCGTAGGTAGATCTCACGGTCAGGGCCGGCAATCTTGAAGCCATGGTCACTGATCCACTGCCACAGGGCTGTGAACCCGTCAATCAGACCGTTGTATGACCCGCGGTGCGTGGTAAACACCATGGTGTTGACCTCCGGCAGCACGCGAACCAGACCAGCCGGGAAGGTTGGAAGTGTGCCCGCCAGAGGCGAACACACTTCCAGTTTGATTTTTGGTTCTGTGCCATGGCACAGTGTGAGGTATGGAGGTTGAACCTGTAACGCTTCAGACTGTATGCGTTCGCCCAGTTCCATCCACAGCGGGGTGACATCACGGTAATCCGGCACTTCGCCGGTGACCGACGCCACGGGAAGGGCGTCAACATGCTTGATGTTGATCTCATAATCTGACGGGTTGCCCCGGTGCTCCAGCATCTGCAGGCGCATTTTGATGCGTTCGAGTTGATCGAGATTGTTCTGCACCTGGGTACGAACTTCGTCCTGTTTCAACACCAGGATGCGCCGCATCTCTTCGGGCGTGATATTGTCACGCAGCATGCGTTTGACCTGATCCAACGGGAGGCCGAGGTCTTTCAAGGCCAGAATGCGGTGCAGCGTGGGAAGCTGGTCGAGCGTATAGTAGCGGTATCCGGTAAACGGGTCCACCTCACCGGGGCGCAGCAGATCCAGATCCGCATAGTACCGCAGGGTCTGAACCGTCACCTGGCTGAGCCGGGCGAATTCGCCGATCTTGAGCTTCAACATGTTGTCCATACGCTGACCAATATACACCCTCTGGTAACCATAGAGTCAAGCATCAATTTATTCTACTTGTTTTCGGCGTGTATAAAATGGGCGGTGTCAAAGGCGTGATACAGATCTTCCCGTTTCGAAAAGAAACGTTCCTCGATGGCTGCCGGGTCCAGATTTTCGACGGTTCCGAACCCGAAACAGCTGAGTTCCGCTTCCAATTCCACGGGGACGAACCCGGTCTTCATCGGTTCCCCCGTCTGGCGGGTTATGGATTGCAGTTGCTTTTCCCGGTCAGAAATACGCGCCGGATCGAAGGCGGTGTCGTCCGCATAGTCGAAAACCAGTCCGCTTCCGGGCGCGCTTAGATCGCCTATGATCCGCAGGGTGTTACGGATGGCTTCCAACTCGAGGTAGTAGGTCACACCCGGCCAACTGAAGAAAGCCGGTTTAGCCGGGTCAAAACTGCTTTGTAGCAGGCATTCCCGCAAGTCATCGGTTTCAAAATTGACCGGGATCAAGACCAGATTCTTCGGCACTCCGCCGGCCGCCCGTGCCAGCCTGTCTTTTTTATCTGCCTGTGAAGCCGGATGGTCCACTTCAAACACCCGCACCTGGCCTGCGAGTTCCGGCCGGCGCAGGGCAAACGTATCCAAGCCTGCTCCCAGAATAACATACTGGTCGATTCCCGCCGAAATGGCTTTTTCCAGACAATCTTCTATAAACCTGGCGCGGCTTAAGACGGTGGAACTGTTATATTTTTGCATCACCAGCCGCCGGGCAGTATCTTCATCCACAGTGCCGGCTGTCTCCGGCTCAAACAAATTCAATAGACCTGTCACGCTCTTCTGCATGAAAGCATACTCTTCCGGTGACAATAACCGCTCCGCCCAAAAATCATCAAAGATCTTCGGCGAATCATTCTTCGCGTGATAGGCGCGCGTGAATCCGCAGACCAAAGCGGTAATGCTGGCCTTCTGTGCATCCATTCTATGACCTCACTGGGATTTGAATTGTCCGGACGATGTTTAATAGCACATTTCGAGGTCCGATTCAATAACCAATTTTTATTCAGGGTAGAACGCGGATTGTTTCTACCAATAATTAAGTCAGAGCTCATCCAGCAGCGGGATGATGTTGATCAACGGCTCCTCGTATGGATGGACAGCCCGGATTGCTTTGATCACCACCGGCAGGATGGCTTTCGGGCAGTTGACTTCCACCTTGAATTCATGCCCTTCGCTGATCTCCCCCACAGTACCATCATACGGATTGGCACCATCCAACGGGCGCCAGTACTCTTTGACCGGCATAATGGAGCAGCAGTGGTCATAGTTACCGATCATCCCGGCGCCGGCCTCCGCCAGTGCGGCACGCAGGGCGTTAACATGGGTATCGGGAATAAAAATTTCGAGCTTTACCCGGGTGAAATCCATATTATCATCCGCCTTTAGTCACAGATTAATTCGCTATTAGGTTCAGGGGATAACGGTAGACAACGGTTGTATTTTGCTGCGCCATATACCAGTCATTTTTGACAAGGTCCAATCCATCCACCTGAAATTTACCAAAGGGTTTCTGTTTATTTTCTAGAAGAAATTCCGCCAACCCGGCCGGATTGATGAGAGGACTCGAAAAACGCATGACCGTGGTATGTGCCGCGGTAAGGACATAGCGTTTATCCAATCCCTGTGCCAGACCGCTCCGGATCAGGTTCTTACGCAAAGAATTTCTAATGACATTCAGGTAATCCGGCCGGGGGTAACCGCACAATAACACCGCGCTTTTTGAGACAGTCAGCCCGTTCACCTGAAATTCAAATGGCGGGATGCCCTGGAGTGTTTTTTCGACCGCTGCCTGGTAGTCTTTCAGCCGGTCATATTCGCGCTGATGGTCAACTGTGGCTGTAAAAAGTGAAAGGACAGTGAAATGCAAATCGGTTTCCGGGTAGTAATATTGACCGGGTTCGATCTGCCGCAGTTCATCAAGAAAGAATTGGATGGCCCGTTTTATTTCAGCAGAAGGTCGAAATATCAGGGTTAACCCGCGGCGCTTGTCCGCTTCAGGATGGGTAATGAGATCGTCAATCTCTATCTCACCCTGTGAAACAGCGTTAAAACTCGTATCCCATAGCATGTTGTAGATGGCGTCAAAATTTGCGGTCATAGCCTAATTATAATAACGCGCCGGGAAATAAAAAAAGCAGACCGCGTTTTGTTTCTTTCGGCCTGCTTTCTTATCCCGGATGGAGTTCAACACTTTATTCCGGCAAGGGCTCAATGGTTCGGGAAAGATCCCCTGGATTTTTTCTGAACAGAACACCTGTAACGATAGCCATGGTGGCAAAGAACCCCAGAAGGATGAGCTCCAGTGTTACCGGTGGTATGGATTTGATATTCCACAGGTCCGCATTCTGGATATAACCAGCCGTGTAATTAACGATCCCATGGTAAAGAATGGCGATCAAAACACTCCCCTGGCTGGCCCTGTGAAATCTGGTCATCGCATACGCGATGGCTATGGTTGATACCGGATATAGCATTATGGCCAGCACGACGGAAACGTCACCCCGCCATTCGGAAAACAGGAAAAGAGGTAAATGCCAGAAACCCCAGATAACTCCCAGTATGACACTGGCTTTCAGATCCCCATACTTTTCCAGAAGCCTCGGCAACAGAAAACCGCGCCAGCCCAGTTCCTCTCCCAGCGGTCCGATATCCAGCAAAATGGAGCCAACAAATGCATTGACCGGAGCCAGTATCACCAATGTCAGGAAAAGCTCAAAAATATTCTCCCCTTCAACCGCCCCAATACCCAGAACCTGATACCCAAGGAAGGAGATCAATGGAAATAGAAAGAATACAGCCGGGTACACCAGCCAGGAGATTCTCCACTGCAGAGCACGCTTTAGTAACGATTTCAGTCCGGAGAATCCCTGCGTGGCAAATGTAACAACCAGCGCTGCCAGTGTGGGACCGTAGGATGAAATATTCAGGAGAAGAAGATATTGATCATTGAACCGGTAATTACCCTGCATAGCGATTAATCCAGGCACCTGGATCAACCACGTGATAAGGTAGGAAAGCAGGCAGAATGAGACTATTGGTTTTGTTTGAATGTACTTTTTCATATTAATTTGTTGAGAGAGGGGTAATTGTCATTCCAATGGGCACTTCGCGCCCGTCAACGATTCCCACCCCGCCTGTTGGCATGGGAGGTCCATCTATTTCACGAAAGAATAAGGGCAAACCTTCAGCCAGAAAGAAATTGGTGGTGGAAGGATCCTGTCTCTGGTGGTGGATATGGATGTGCGGTTCGCTGGTATTTCCAGAATTTCCCACTCTCGCCATTGGAGTTCCTTCGTCAACATGCTGACCGGGTTCCACAGTCACCGAATCTGCCATCAGATGCGCGATAACAAGGTAGGTATTGGTTTCATCTATTCGCAGAAAGACATAATTGCCCAGCATCGCGTGCACATCAGGATCATCCAGTTCTGTTCCAGCCGGAAGATCAGGCATGTCATTGCGGATACCCACCACCGTTCCATCGATTGGGGCCAGTACAGTTTGTCCGAAAATTCCGTATTTCTCTAGATTCGGGATTTTTAAGGCCGCGGGTTGAGCCAGAAGATCGTATGCCCATCGTTCAGAAGGAACTGTTGAATGGTAATTATTCTCAACCGAGTTACCTCCCCAGGCAACGATCACAGATTGGTCTACAGGCAGCCGTATGCTGACCGATGGGTTCGTCTTGTCCACATCTGCCGGATATGCGATACGGCCAAAATCCATAAACCATCCCGCCGGCCAGGCCGCGATCATCGAGACAATCAGAAGTAAGAGCTGACTCCTTTCCGGCAACTTTTTCTTGATAACCCGGACAGCAATCAGCACCAGTGAAAACAAGGTGAATATCACCCCGGCAAGACCGAAGAACATCAAAAACCACCAGCAGAGAGATGACGTTTGACCGGGTCCCCAAAAAACCAGACCCCACGCGACAGCCAGCATGGCCGCGATAATAGTAAACAAAATTTGAATCATATTTCCTCTCCAAGCTCCGGGACTTATTGAAGTACATCACGCCGGGTGGTGAGATAACACCCAATGGCAGCTACAACCAGCCCGCCGATCATGCCGATCAGCAAAGGCTGTGAGAACGGGTCCCCGTTTCGCAGGTTCCCCTCGATGACCCCGGGGATGGTCCACGGATCAAACTGTTCAAAATCCGAACCGTAAATCACCACACCAAAGACTGTTGCCACAATCCCTACGCCCATGGCCGCCACAAAGCTGCTGAGATACAGGCTGACAAAGAGATGGATGGAAATGATCAACCACGAAGCAAGATACGGGTAAAACATGAACTGGAACAGCGTCTCCCACGGAATGGGCGCGTCGAAACCCAGTTCCGGCAGCAGGTACCGCCCGGTCACACCCACACCAACGGTCATCAATCCCAGTATCAGGGTGCTCAGTCCGATCAACCCAGTGCCAATGATCTGCTTGGCAAAGTAGATACTCCAGCGGGGAAGCGGGCGGGCATATAACTGCTTCCAGGTTTTGTTATTGTGTTCCAGCGCGCCCATCAACCCCATCTGCAAGGTGACGAACAACGGCAGCAAAAGCAACACCCACATCATGGCGGTATGGTCAATCAAAGTAAGCCAGCTATCCCCGCCCACCTGGTACATTTTCTTACCGTACTGAAATCCGATGGACAACTCAAGAAAGGCCAGCGCCAACGGCGCCAGAAAGATCAACGCGACCATCAGGGTTCGTTTGGATTTTAACAATTCGGCGTTAATGGCCCGAAAAATATATTTCATTTTTACTCCTTGATCACTGATTCTCAGTAAGGGTGAGGAAGATATCTTCCAGTGACGGATGTGTCAGCCCGAGTTGATAAACTTTGTGGCCCGCCTGCACCAGCTCCTCATTGATCACCGCCGCGTCGGCATACCCGTTGACCGGTACGGTCAAATGATTGTTCACGCGGTGAACCGCCTGCCATCCGGAATTACAAAGCACACGGGAGGTCTCATCCAACCGGTCGGTGGTCACGGAGACATAATCGGTGAACCGTGAGCGCAACTCATCCGGGCTGCCCTGAAAGATCAAGCTTCCAGACTGGATGATGCCAATACGGGTGGCCATCTGTTCCACCTCATTCAAAAGGTGGCTGGAGAGAAAGACTGTGATTCCCTCTTTGGGCAGCCGGCAGATCAATTCACGGATCTCATGAATTCCCGCCGGGTCAAGCCCGTTGGTGGGTTCATCGAGGATCAGAAGTTCCGGCTGGCCGAACATCGCCGCGGCCAGGCCCAACCGTTGGCGCATACCCAGCGAGTACTCTTTTACAGGGCGGTTCGCGTCTTTTTCCATCCCGGTGACAGCCAGCACTCGGCGGATCTCTTTGCGATCTCCGCCGGTCAACCGGCGGATCAATTCCAGATTCTCGTACCCGGTGAGGTGCGGATACAACGCGGGTGTTTCCACGAGCGATCCGATGTGTGACAGGATATCCCGTTCGTTTTGTTTTAAGGGCCGACCGAAGATATGAATACTGCCATCATCCGGTTTGATCAAGCCCAACAGCATGCGGATGGTAGTGGTCTTCCCTGCCCCGTTGGGACCGAGAAACCCATAGATACAACCCGGTGGCACTTGCAGATATAACTTATTCACCGCCTGTGTCGTTCCAAACCTTCGGCTAAGCCGCTGAACTTCAATAATGTTATGCATCATGATTCGCGTCCTGTTATTTCAGAAATTCCGGCGTCCATTCCATGCTAATCGGGCGTCCGGCTTTGAAACGGAAATCACATTTCTGCCCGCCGCTGCCGATCGTTGTGGTGCGTACCAGTCCGGTGCCCAGGCTGCGGCTGATAGGAAAATCACCCAGGCACATGTATTTGGCCAGGTCGAATGCGCCGTTGGCTTTGAAGAACTTGACCACGCCGCATTCTGTGTAATCAACGCCAAAATCAAAATTAACGCCGTCGCCCTCAACAAAGGTCATCTTCCAGTCGCCAGGATACGGGCTTTTGGCCGTCCATTTCTCAATCACCCGGTAGCTATCCTGCTCCACTTTGCCGGTCGGGTTGCGCAGATGCACCGACATCATCGGGTCGCTGAAAGTGAACAGCTTTTCCATAACCCGATACATCACCCGGCCTGTCTCATCGACATCCTGCCCATGGGCTTGCATCGCCTGGAACAGGGCCAGACCGGCAGCCGACATGTAGAGCACTTCGGTCAGCTGGTTGTCGTCACCGCCGATGAAAGGCACCTGAGGCAGTAATGTCGTATAGTTCACCTTCGCTTCTTTTACTACAGCGTTAGTTTCTTCCGGGCTGAGTTTTTCAGCGATAAAATCGCGGGCCGGATTGATGATCGAGTCAAAATCGTCCATCAATTTATTCTTGTTGGCATCCCAGTACTCCTTGGGCGGCGCAGATGTACGAACACCGCAGCCGGCCAGGCACAAGCCGCAGATACCTAGACCGGTGAGTTTCATAAAGTCACGGCGGGAAAAATCATTCTGATCCATTGTTTTCTCCTTTTCAGCTCTGCCGCGGCAACCGGAACAGCATCACCGCGTGCCATGTGCTGCGCACTGCATTCAGCGCCATGCCCGCCAGCAGCCAGATGGTAATATCGGGCATCAATCTATACGGTTCAATCCAATTGGGCGCGCCGCCTTCAATCGCATTCATCAGGGGAGGCAGACCGAATACAACAGCCACGGGTATCAGTATCCCCAGGGCCACTTTGACCCACAGCCAGACGCGCGGCTGTTTGGCTGTTTTTGCCACCCATCGCGGGAGCATGCGGAACAACCGGACGTGGTTGGCCAGATCGGCTACTGCCAGTACCAGTAAAATCCACCCTGCCCAGGCCTTGTTGGCCGGGACCGCAGTTTTTCCGTTCATAAAACCGACCAGATCTGTATTGATGGACGAGTTCTCGAACATCATGTTCTCCATACTGTCCTGGTTGTAGAGCGCCATGATCCCGGTTTTGTTCTTAATATTGATGGCCTCAAACACCTGAAAATAATGGATCGCTCCGCCATGGGCATACGTTTGGCCGCCGTCGATGTCCATCCACCCCATGCCGTACTGGCTTTCAATGCCAACCGGAGGTGTGCGCATCAACGCCAGTGATTTGGTGCTTAGCAATGGATCACCATTAGATTGGCGGTTGTCGATCTGGGCGATCAGGAATTTCGACATGTCATCCGCCGTGGTGATCATGTAGCCGGAGGGCACCCCGCCGGGAATATATTCCTGCGATTGGGGCAGCGGGAAGCCAAAGAAACGGCTGTATCCCTGCGCGAGCTCCGGAGCGTCAACCGGGTTGGTGACGGTATCTTTCATTCCCAGAGGGAGAAAGATATTCTCCCGCAGGAATTCGCCATACGGCTGCCCACTGACTGTTTCGACAACATACCCGAGGATACGGTAGTTCTGGTTGTAATATTCAAAGGTAGTCCCCGGTTTATAAAGCGGCTTAGCGTATTGCATCAGCCGCACCTGTTCTTCGAGGCTGGCTGTATACGCGGCTGCATTGGGATCCCCTTTTTCAGCCAGCCCGCTGGTATGGTTCAACAGGTTGCGGATGGTGATCTGCTTCGAAACGTCCGGGTCCGCCACTTTGAACCAGGGGATGTAGGTCTGCACGGGTTCGTCCAGTTCGATCTTCCCGCGGTCAACCAGCTTCATCACCGCCAGCGCGGTGATCGATTTAGACACTGACCCGATGTAGTTTATGGCCACCTGCTCCCGCAGGTAAGCATCAACTGCCTGGATGTCAGGGCCGTTATCCGCCCGGTAGTCAGCGGAAACCCCGGTGAATTCCATTCCTGCCAGCAGAAAACTGGCAAATAAGATGCTAAATACTCTCTGATGTAGTTTCATTTTCCGGTATCCCTTTCAGTAATAAAGAAAGGATACCGGGCAGCTGTCGCAGGCCTGTCTCAGAATTGTCGCAATTTTGTCGCAAAAACCGGCGGGATTATTTCGCCAGCGGAAGGGTCAGGCTGAAGCAGCTACCCTCCCCCGGTTTGCTATCCACATTGATCCATCCCCCCATGGCTTCCACCAGTTCCTTGACAAGCGCCAGT
>CAYQTY010000085.1:0-11253 GCA_964420535.1 uncultured Leptolinea sp.
CACCCCCATGCCTTACAAAGCCACGTACGCGGCTACCAAGCGCTTTCTGCTTGACATGTCATTGGCTCTCCGGGAAGAGATCAAGGAATTTGGTACAGTGACCGCCCTGTGCCCTGCCGGTATGCCTACGACGGTGGAGAACATGGAAGGCATCTTCGCCCAGGGTTTCTGGGGCGCGGTCACCACAGTGGATACCAGAACCGTTGCCCGCCAAACGGTGGACGCGGTGGAAAAGGGGCAGGCCGTGGTCGTCCCCGGGTGGTTGAACAGTGCGATCTACAATGTCAGCCGCCTGTTGCCGATGTCACTAACCGCGCGGATTGCCGGCAGCCGCTGGCGGACCAAACAACAGGTCAATGACCTGTGGGAAGAATATGTTAAATCCAAACAGACCTGGCAACACGCGTGAAGGTGTTTCAAGTTAGTGTTTTCACAAAATAGTGAAGACCCCGATCGAAACCGCGCTTATGGTAATACACCCGGGTTCCCACGGCAGAGATGACGGCCAACTTTTCATACCCGTTGGCCAGGGCGATCTTTTCAGCTTCCTGTAACAGGGCAGTACCCAGGCCTGTATGCTGCGCGGCGCCGGCTTCGCTGCCGCCAACCGGTTGTGCCTGACCGAACACATGCACCTCACGGATGATTGCCGCGCCGTCAAGATCGGGAATGGCTTCCCTGACATCCGCGTTCTTTGAGAGGTCCGGCAGTGACAGGCGCAGATAACCGGCCAGTTTATCATCCGGTGTGTCATAGGAGAGGAAGTGTTCGGTTGAGGCGGGTCCGGAGTAAGCCAGGTCATGGAACCTCAGTCCACCCGGGGTGACCTGCTCGCCGCGTACTTCGCGGCAGCGCACGCACTGGCACCGTTGGCCGCGTTGTTCCAGTTCTTTTTGAACATCCATACGCAGGCTGCTGCGCTTGTTCCCTGCCGCGATCAGATTGGACGGGATATCACGGATCACGCGGTTCACCCGGCAATACCGCGGGATGGTCACCTTAAGGTCGGCCATCAACTGGACCAGTTCTTCCGTGGTGTAGGGCTGGTACAAGCCCTGCTGCCACACGGTATACAGTTCGGAATTTTCCACCAGTTGGGTGGGATAGATCTTGATCTCATCCGGGCAAAATCCCTGTGACCACAGGCGCGCGAAGTCTTCGTGGTCGCTTAAAAGGGTCGCCCCTAACAAATTGGGCATCCAGTGCAGCACAACCTTGAATCCGGCGGCGCGCAGTTTGCACACCGCGTCCAGGGTTTGACCGGCAGTGTGACCGCGTTTGTTGATCTTTAATAACTGGTCATCCAGGCTCTGTGCGCCGATCTGTACCTTGGTGACACCCAGCACACGCAGGCGTGCCAGCACGGCCGGTGTGACCTCATCCGGCCTGGTTTCGATCACCAGCCCGACGTTACGGTGGTCCGCGTTCTCGTTTGCGAACTGGGCTTCGTCCAACGTGGCGGCATCGAAGCTATTCATGGCGTCAAAACACCGGCGGATGAACCATTCCTGGTATTCGGTATCATAGGCGGTAAACGTGCCGCCAAGGATGAGCAGTTCGATCTTGTCGATCGGGTGCCCGACCGCGTCAAGGGCTTCCAGTCGTGATGCCACCTGCCGGTACGGATCGAAGTCATTTTGCATGCCGCGCATGGCGCCCGGTTCGCCGTACAGGTAACTCTTGGGCAGGCGGGCGTCATCGGGGCAGAAGATGCATTTGCCGGGGCATTCGTGCGGCCCGGTCAACACGGTGACGGTTGTCACGCCAGAAAGCGTGCGCACCGGTTTCAGGCGGATGCGTTTGAATAATTCGGTATCTTCCGCCCATTCGCCGGATGCTACCAGCAGTCGGTAGGCTTCAACCAGTGTGTGTTTGGCCAGATAGCCAACACCCGGTAGGGGATTCTTTCGAATGGCTGTAAATACGTCCGCACCATTTTTTACTTCTTCGAGTATGATACGGGCTGCCGCGAGCTTCTCTGGTGTGAAGCGGCGGGATTCCGTCCATTTTTCAATATCAACCATTATCCTGTAACCCTGTGAGTATCTATAATAAATCTATGGATGAAACGATTGTACACGCATTATTGGAGATCAACAGGCGATTTTATCAGGATTATGCTGAACCTTTTGCCGCCACACGCCGCCGCATTCAGGATGGTGTCCGTCAGGCAGTACTTAATCTGCCGGATGGCAGGTATCTTGACCTGGGCTGCGGCAGCGGCGCGTTGGCAGAATTCTGGCTTCGACCGCGGTTTGACGGAAGCACCCGGGAAGGGCTGTACCTTGGGGTGGATTTCTCCGCCGGCTTACTGGCGGAAGCCCGGGCCGGATTGCCTGAAAAACTGCCTGACGGCCTGGGTATTGCGTTTCACCAGCGCGACTTAATGGCGCCCGGTTGGCAGGAAAACCTGGAGGGCACCCCTTTTGACGGCATCCTGGCTTTTGCCGTGATGCATCACTTGCCGGGTCGTGATAACCAGGTTGATTTTGTCGCCCGGGTCCGATCACTGATCAAACCCGGCGGACATTTTATTTTATCTGTCTGGCAGATCCAGAACAGCCTGAAATTACTGTCACGGAGGCAGCCGTGGGAAGCCGCCGGTTTGAGTGAGTCACAGGTAGAAGAGGGCGACGTTTTGCTCGACTGGCGTCAATCATCCAAAGGGTCACCGCAAAGCGCCGGGCTGCGTTATGTGCACCTCTTCACGGAAGATGATCTCCGCTTGATGGCGGAATCCACCGGCTGGCAGGTGACATCATCGTCTTACCATGACGGACACACCGGAAACCTTGGGTTGTACCAGGTCTGGAAGGCTGTATAGATTAGTATCCGGCGCAGGCTAGCCATCCGGGCAAGGAACCGCACAGACTGTGCATGATCTGCCGGGAGGCTTGTTCAAAGAAGTCCATTCCGCCGTAGGCTTCTCCGCCCCGCGGTGAAACCAGGTCGGTCACCCCGCGCAGGATCAGGCAGCGTCTGTTGTGTTTTCCGGCTGCCACCCAGGCGATGGACGCGCTTTCCCAGTCACCCGCCCTGGCCTGGAATTGTGCGATCAGTCCGGGAACGCTTTCAGGCACAATATCCCGATCCGCGGAAACCAGAATGCCGCCCTGAACGCCGATAGGATACGGCTGTTTCAGCCAGGAATGGTCGAGCCGGGTGGCATACGCCTCGATGGCTTCCTGCGGGTTGCCCATCTGTTCGATGATATCGTAGGCGAGGGTGCGGTCAGGCATGAGGATCGCGCCCCGTTCAATCTGTCCGGCAAATCCACCGCAGGTACCCAGATTGATTATCAGGTCTGGATCCCAACGATTGACGGCCATTTCTGTGGATGCTGCCGCGGCAATCTTCCCCCAACCGCCATGCTGAAAGATGACCGGATGCTGGCTAATTTCTTCTTGAAAATATTCACCGTATGGATTATTCTCCACACGAACAGGCCTGTAAAAACTTTTCACCGGGCCCCATTCCGCGTTGGCGGATATCAACACGACGACAGGTTTACGTTCAACTGCGGTCAATTTTCGCCCTGAGTTCGGTCAGCCGGTCCCACACCGGCGCCCGGTAAGATTCGAGAATGTGAAGTAAACTGGTGCGGCCGGCAATTCGCTGCCTGTGACGGTCCACCGGTCCTTCAAGCGCGGCTTTCCAGACAATCTGAGCCACATCGCGGGCGGCATACGGTTTCCCCATTCTACGGGAGTTTTCAGCGCGTTCTTTCAACAACGCGAGGTCATTAATCATCCAGTGGCTGAGGGTTTCCAACACCTGCATGGGAGTTGTGATCATGTCCCCCGCACCGCCTTCGAGGATCATCTCCGCGTTTCCGGTCTCCTGGCCGGGTAAAACATCCACCAGCAGGATGGGAAGCCCGCAGGCCAGGCTCTCGGTGACGATCAAACCTCCGGCTTTGCAGATTATGGCATCAGCAGCGTGCATCATCAGAGGCATATTGCTGACGTATTCATACAGGTACGCCGGGATATGCCAGTCAATGGCTTTCATACCCTCGTACAGGTTCTGGTCTTTCCCGGCTGCCACAGCCAACTGGATCGGGAATCCGGAGTGGTTCAAGGTATTGGCTGTGTCGATCAAGCGGTCAACCCGTTTGCTCCCCACCGCCAGTATGGTTACTTTGTTTTCGTCCCATCCAAGTTCACGGCGGATCTCGGCTTTGGTGCGGGTTTCTTTATTCAGCCGTGGGGATACGGGAATACCCGTTTCGATCACTTTCTGCGATTCAAGATTGCCGGCTATTGCCTGGTCGCGTACGGTCTGGTTGGGTACAAGGCAGGCGGTGGCGACTTTATGGAACCAGATGCGATGAACGGTTGAGAGGTCTGTCACCACGGTGAAGAGCGGCACGAAGACTCGGTCAATGGTGAAAACAGCTTCCAGCGCGCTCTGGTATAGCGGGTAGGTGGTAACGATGGCATCCGGTTTGTAGGTCGCTACCAGGTCACGCATCACATCGTAGAGTAAAACTGCCAGTGCGGTATCGGCAATAGCGCTGGGGATGGGTTTATCGCTGGCATCATAACCGAGTTTATACAACTCTGGCGCCTGTTTGACGATCAGATCGTAATCTGCCTGGCTGTCACGCAAAAAGAATGGACTGCGTTTATCTTCCAGCGGATTGATCAGGTGCAGATCACAATCCTCTCCTGCCAGCTCTTCCAACGCGGCCTGAACCGCCATCGCCGCGCTGCGGTGACCGAACCCGGCATCGGCTGTGAGGATCAGGATTGTCTTTTTATGTTCCATCATCACTCTTCGTGGGGCGTATCAGGCGGGAGGCTGGTTGTCAGGTATCCCAATAGGAATTCCAGGGCAGCCTCAGCTGAGTTTTCCTTGTTCTGGATACGATCGCCATTCCAGAGTAATTTCCACGCGTGATCGCCATTCGGTGCACTGAGCCCGATCCAAACCAGTCCCACCGGTTTGCCGGGAATGCCGCCGCCGGGGCCAGCGATTCCGCTGACAGACAGCCCGACGGTGCTTTTCACAGGGAAATCCGCGCTAAGGCAATTACGGATACCCCGTGCCATTTCTATGACAGTCTCACGGCTGACGGCGCCGTGCTGTGCCAGAGTTTCGGCTTTTACCCCTAAAAGCCGCTGTTTGACTTCATAGGCATATGCGGTGACGGAACCCAGATAATACTCAGAGGAGCCCGCGATATTGGTAATGCGGTGTCCGATCAAACCGCCTGTGCAGGATTCCGCCACGGCCAGTTTTAGACCTTTTTCCAGTAAGAGTTTTCCTACCTGTACTTCAATCAATTCATTCGATAAGGTTTCCATGATTTTTGATTATAACCACACTTTTTTCCGGGAGAAAACTGAGGTCTTGACAAATGGAAAAATGAAACTATACTTATAAACAAGTTTGCAATACAAACATGTTTATAAAAGAGGAAAGAATGACAACATCAATTAAAAGCACCATCGAACGGACCCGTCAATACTGGTACATTGACGGCTTCTCAGAGTTACAGGTAGGCGCGATATTTATTTCCCTTGCGCTTGTCAGTGTAATAGGCATGATCTTCAAGCCCTCCATTGGATCCGCGGTTCTGGTTGGCGTCGGGTATCCGGTCATTATTCTGGGAGGTATGATATTTGGTAACAAATGGGTACGGGCCATGAAGGAAAAAGTGACCTACCCGCGTACCGGATATGTGAAATATATTCAACCGGAAAGGCCTTCACGCCGGACGAGAATGATCAAATCGCTCATTGTTGCTTTTATGGTTTCCATTGTTGTTAATGTGATCATCAGCCAGTTGGATCCATTCTGGGTGGTATTCGGCACCGGTTTGATGATCGCCGCCTTTACCGTATACATGGGAGTGCAGATCCCATTAAACAGGTTCCTTGTAACGGCTGTGTGGATCGCGGTGGTAAGTTTCCTGGCAGCGCGCCTGCCATATTCGGATGAGATCCAGATGGGCATTCTGCTCGCGGGAACGGGAATAGGATGGCTGATTGCCGGCACTATCTCTTTGATCACCTATTTACGGAAGAATCCGCTGGAAAATCCGGGAATAAATGAGGACTGAATGAACGAAGACTGGCGGTCCCTAACCGAAGTTGATAAATTGATCCATGAGCCCTCGCGATTAATGATCATGACCATCCTTTCTTCCGTAGAAAAAGCGGACTTCGTCTACCTCCAGCGTGAAACCGGGCTCACCCGGGGTAATCTGTCAGTTCATCTGACGAAACTGGGAGAAGCCGGGTACATCGAAATACAGAAAACATATAATGGCAAGGTGCCGCAGACAGTATGCCAGGTCACTGCCGCGGGAAAAGAAGCTTTTGTAAAATATACCGAATATTTGAAAAAAGTCGTCAGCAAGATATCAACCTCCGGGTAACCGGAGGTTTTTTATTATTGTGTAATTTCCAGCGGCGCGAACTGGAAGTAATTGTTGCCATCCATATCTTCGACCATGATAGCAACCCGGTACCGGCTGGCATCAGACGGCCGAATTCCAAAATAGAACGGTTCATTCCCAAACGGGATCCGGTTCCCATCGCGGTATGTGAACGAGAAACCGCCGCCGGCATCGCGTGACAGCCAGGTATCCACGAATTGCCATTCATCACCCGGAGCCGGGTTGATGGGCGCTGCGGCAAGCCCGGTTCCGGTTCCACCGGTAAACCCGGTGATGCGGGTCATGGCCGCCTCATCATCATTACGGAAGTACATACGGGCGTCGCGGGTGATGTCATCCTGCTTAAACACATACCGCCCGGCTGTGGAATAAATTGATTCTTCATCCAGCGCTCCGAATGCCTCCGGATTGAGATGGGCGAACGAGCAGATTTTGCCATTGCATACACCAAAGGATGACGGCACCCACTGAATATCAATGGGAATTGATCCGTTGTCCATTTTCCACACCGGATAGTACACCCCGCCTTCCTCGCGTACTTCCAATCCCCGGAAGTAATCTTGATAGTAGAGCAGATAATTATCTTCATCCTTTTCCAGTAATGTGAGCAGATATATATATGCGATCTGTTTTCCGCTGACCGTGGTTTGAACCCGGATCGTTTCACCGGGTGCAATGCTGCCGGATGAAAGTTTCAGGGGTGCGATCTGAATATCCTCGCCCAGACCGGGCGCCGGGATCTTTTGACTGATATCCGGAACACCTTTTTCAAATTCCTGTCGGGCGTAATGGAAGGCCAGATAATCATCCCAGAGCGAGGATTTGGCGAACCGTGAAGCGAGCGTGGTATACAGTTTGGCCCCTACATTGTTGTTCCAGTACAACTCGGATACCGGGAAAAAGATGGACATACCTGTGGAACCCCGGCGGTTGGAGCCATGGATTTCGGCGAGTATAGCCTGATCAATGGCAATGCGTAAAGCGGAAGCGGCTTTCGCCGCGGTCTCGTCTTCCACGCGTTTGGCTGCCATGGCAGTGAAATTGCTCAGGTCCAGATACGGAGAGGGCAGGGAATCATCAAATGTGTTGGTAAACGAACGGGCGTATGACCGCGAATCCGCCAGCTTCTTCTGGTCCACCTCTTTCAACGCGGAAACAAATGTGTTCAATTTTTGGTGCACGTCCGGCATAGCCGCGAGGTCTACCGCTGCCAGTGTGCTATCAGCCGACAGGCCTTTGATCAAGGTTTCTTGAGGCATTTCCGGGTTCAGTCCGGAATTCTTCAGGAACTCTTCCCGGGCTTCCGTGTTTACTATCCTCTGATCATTTTTGATGTAGGTTTCAACGATCGTTTTTGCCAGATCAGCCGGACTCATCTCAGGGGAATTTGTAAGCGCGGTGAGGAAACCGGCGTACGCCCACCCAAGCCCCGGTTCCACCTCTTCGGATGCCACCATGTAGCGGCTGTAAGGCGCGGCGGCGGAATACACCTCCAGCATACCCATCAGGCAGGCATCCAGTCCGACAATATCAAATTGGCCGATGCCGGTTGTTTTCACAATGGATTGCAGAGTTTTTTCCAGTTTCGCGGTGGAAATGAACACAAAATCATCGCCATGGTTATCGGCATCTGTCCAACCGCCCGGCCAACCCATGCCGTGGTCTGAAAGGATCAACACATGGCGGTCAGCCGGATAGGTTTGAATGGCCCAGACGGCAAAATCTGTGAGCACCTGCGGGTCGCTCATATCCACTTCGCCCGGCTCATCCACAACACGCGACCGGATGATGTTCAAATCAGTATCGTGGAAAACTTCGAAACGTTTGGCGCCGGTCCAATTACCATCCCCTTTGTAGCCCTTTTTAAACCGGTCAACTTGAGATATGATCTTGACCCGACCGTTTGAGCCGGCCAGTTCGGCTTCATTCAGGTCAAAGAGAATGTCTTCTTCCAGTACCGGATCATCCGCGTCAAAGTACAGCATAACCAGCCAGGTTTGGTCTTCGGGATCGACTGTCGGGCGAACGACCGCGGTTTGTTGCGGAAGGCGGGTAGCCGATAGCCCGGGTTCTGATGGATTTGCCGGTTTATTCTCAGAAAAAAGAATTATGGCGGAGATGTAACACAAAAGAGCCAACAGACACAGCAACGCAAGAGAAAACAAAATCGCTGCGATTACAGGTATTTTCTTATTTGAGGCGGGAGCAGGTGTTCGGGTCATCTCATACCTCCGGTAACCGGAATTTCTCATGATGACAATCCTGGAATAATCTGTCCTTAATCCATTATCGCTTAATCCCCCTGAAATAGTATCAGTTTCAAGAGATAAAAAAACGGGAGCAAGTAACCTTGCTCCCGTCAGCTAATCATCTTTGTTTTTACGGCAGTGTCATCACGCTCTGCCAGTTTTCGCCGACAATCACAGCCACATCACCCGGTTGGTTGGGATCATACTGGCTGAAAATCCGGTCTGGCGGAATTTGAAGCAATTGAGCCAGGAATTTCATAGTGTACGGTTTGCCGGAATAGTCGATCAATGACATCTGCCCGTAGGGCTGGTTGGCATTACCTACACCAACTACCGTCATTCCGATGGATTGGAAATAAGCACCGGCGCGTTCGGCAAGGCCGCCGGTGGTTGTGCCATTCTGAACCATCAGGCGGGCCTGTTCGTTGACCATCAATGTGGTGAGATCTGCCACGGAAATTGGCGTTGCAGTGGCAGCCGGGTCAGCTGGAGCTGCAGCGGCTGCCTGTGCCGCATCACCGGACGGCGTGGGCGCCAGAACCACAGGGGCAATGGGTCCGCCGGAGGCAAAGATTGAATCACGTACCACGCGGATCTTATCCGGATTGGGGATGAGGATCGAAAGGCCGTCAGCCGACATGGCGATCTGGCAGTCGTCTGTTCCGATGATTGCCTGTTTAATGTTTTCCTTGGGAACTCTCTGTGCGGCCAGCGCCAATTGAACCACCTGAGATAGGGTCAGGTTGGTGCGCAATCCGGAGGCAATATCGGAATACAATTTGGGTGACTTGGCGATCAGGTCGGGCAGTTTACCGAGGTTGAAGACCTGGTTGCGCACGGCCAGGATGACTTCCTGCTGGCGCAGGGCGCGGTCAAAGTCACCGCCATCGGTATGGCGTTGACGGGCATACGCCAGGGCGTCCGCGCCGCACAGCGGCTGGGTGCCGGGTTGAAGTGTTTTTGTATTGCCCTGACCAAGCGGATCGATGGTTATCGGGACACGCACTTTAATATCAATGCAGCCAATCTCATCAATAAATTTGATAAATGAATTGAAATCGATCTGGGCGTAGAAATCGATCGGAACACCCAGGAATTGTTCCACGGTCTGAACAGCGAGCGCGGGACCGCCGCCGGGAAGTTTGTTCACTTCGCCAAGATAGTACGCCGTGTTGATCTTGCCGTGGTCAAACCCGGGAATATAAACCCACATATCGCGCGGGATCGACATCATTCCGGCGGTGTTGGAAATTGGATCGTACGTCACCAGCATCATGCTGTCAGTACGGGCAGCCGGTTCGTTGGCTTCCCAATCGCGGAAATCCAACCCCATCAACAGGGCGGTAACCCGCCTGGAACCATCCCAGGCTTTGGCCGCGGGGCCGTCACCGGCTTGCATCGGCTGAGATGCCTGAGGTCCGGAGGGCACCTGAATGTTATCGGTGGACGTGCCACCCGAAGCGTCAACCGGCGCGCCGGGAACATCCGGCATAACCCAGCCGGCGACCACATTTTTTACCATGGAAAAAGCGATGATTGCCGTGCCTACAGCCAGGACGGCGAAAACAGAGAGGATGACCGCGGTAACCCGATCCCCCTTCGGGCGGGGTCGCGCTGAGCGGTAATTTGATCTGGCCATACGAGTATGTTAATCCTATTAATCCGGGACAATGAAAGATGGTTTCCCGGATTGTTGCAAGAATGATACCACCAATATTGTTTTACACAATTTTGGGAGGAGGAACAGGGAGCTGGTCAACAGCTGTGTTCACCCATTTATCACCTTCATCGATCAGCATGACCGGAATGTCTTCCACAATAGGGTACTTGCGGCCGCAATCTTTGCAGATGAGCCACGAATCTTTATGCAGGTCCAGCAGACCTTCTTTTTCGCGAACGCATGACGGGCAGCGCAAAATATCCAACAGTTCTTTTTTAACCACGTTGTGCCTCCAGAAGCAGATCAGTTACTCAGGTGATTCAGCCGGATTCTACCACACGGGGTCAGGGGGTTGGTGTCTGAGTCTCTTCTTCGGCGGAGGGAGTTGGAATTCCTTCCGTCCCCGGGCCGTAGTCAAACACAGCCTGCCAGGGCTCGTAATGGGTGTTGAATTCATCCGAAAGGTAGGGTTCACCATTGCGGGTGACAGTTCGGCGGACGTTCACATCGGCGCCGGCAGCTTCCCATTCCATTTGAACGATGTCACCTTTTTCAAGTTCCGGATTCTCTTTGTACAGCGGTTCCGGGGGATCCACGATGTTCAACGGTCCGCTGAAATCCGCTTTTACTTCCCGTCCATCTTTGGTGGAATAGAACTTCCAGGTAATGCTGTATTTTTCCGGGTTGACATACGTTTCCATCAGCAGCCAGTAGCGGGTGTCGTTGGTGAAGCGGAAGTCAACCACTGGAACATAAACCGTGGCATCCATGCCGGCCATTAGCGGGTCGATATGGTTGCCCGAGGTTTTTTCATAATAACCCACCCGGTAAGCATGCGGGTGACGTTCCACAATCGGGAATCCGGCGTAGAAAGCCGCGCGGAAAAGAGTGGTGCTTACCTGGCAAACCCCGCCGCCTACACCTTTGATGGTCTTGCC
>CAYQTY010000086.1:0-11015 GCA_964420535.1 uncultured Leptolinea sp.
CGGCTATCACTGCATCCGCCGCGGCGGTTGGGATACCCACGGACTGCCCGTGGAAATTGAAGTGGAAAAGAAACTGGGCTTCACCAATAAACAGCAGATCGAAGCCTACGGCATCGACAAATTCAATGAACTGTGCCGCGAATCGGCTTTTTCCTACATTCAGGAATGGGAGAAGATGACCGACCGCATGGGCTACTGGGCAGATATGGAAACCGCCTATGTGACCTATAAGAATAGTTATATTGAATCCATCTGGAACATTTTGAAAAATTTCTGGGAAAAGGACCTGCTCTACCAGGGTTTCAAGGTCGTTCCCTACTGCCCGCGCTGCGGCACGCCGCTTTCAGACCATGAAGTCGCGCTGGGTTACGATGACGCGGAAGATCCGTCCATCTTTGTGCGCATGCGCCTGGTGGATGATCCTGACACCTCACTCCTTGTCTGGACGACCACCCCGTGGACGCTGCCGTCGAACGCGGCTGTAGCGGCCCACCCCGACGTGATCTACGCTGTGGTGGAGCGTTCCCTCGAAGACGGGAAAAAAGAAAAATTGATAATGGCCGAAGCGCTGGTTGAAAAAGTGCTTGGCGATGAGGCGTATACCATTGTCAAACGCATGGCCGGCAAGGAACTGGAAGGTAAAAAGTACACCCCGTTATATAGCTTCCTCCCGTTGGATAAACCTGCCCACTTTGTAGCTCTCGCCGATTATGTTTCCACGGAAGACGGCTCCGGCCTGGTGCATACCGCTCCGGCGTACGGCGCGGAAGACATGAGCCTCGGCCAGAAAGTGGGACTGCCGGTTATTCAGGCAGTGGGACCCGATGGCAAATTCTTCCCCGAAGTCAAACCGTGGGCCGGCATGTTCATCAAGGATGCTGACCCGTTCATCATGGATGAATTAAAATCCCGCGGACTGTTATTCCGCCGCGGAACCATCGTGCACACGTATCCCTTCTGCTGGCGCTGTAAAACACCTCTGTTGTACTTCGCCCGCAAGACCTGGTACATCCGTACCAGCAAATTAAAGGACCGCCTGGTTGGTCTGAACGACACCATCAACTGGTATCCCGGTCACATCAAAAACGGGCGCTTCGGCAACTGGCTATCCAATAACATTGACTGGGCTCTGGGGCGTGAGCGCTACTGGGGCACCCCTCTGCCCGTCTGGCAATGCCAGGATTGCGGTAAACAGGAGTGCAACGGTTCGGTGGAAGAACTTTCAAAGAAATCGGGCCGTGACCTTAAAGACCTTGATCTGCACCGCCCGCACGTGGATAACATCACCTATGCCTGCCCGGACTGCAAGGGCACCATGCGCCGCGTTCCCGAACTGATCGATGTGTGGTTCGACTCCGGCTCCATGCCGTATGCCCAGTGGCACTATCCATTCGAGAATCAGGAAGAATTCAAGGCGCAGTTCCCCGCGGATTACATCTGCGAGGCGGTTGACCAGACACGCGGCTGGTTCTATTCATTGCATGCCATCAGTACCCTGTTGAATGACAGTGTGTGCTTCAAGAATGTCATCTGCCTGGGTCTGATCCTGGATGGTGAAGGACAGAAGATGTCCAAATCCAAGGGTAATGTCGTCAGCCCGTGGGAGATCCTTGATGTGCATGGCGCGGACGCTTTCCGCTGGTACCTGTATACCGCCAGCCCGGCCGGCCAGGAACGCCGTTTCTCGGCTGATCTGGTAGGTGAGGTGATCCGCTCCTTCACGTTGACCCTGTGGAACACCTACTCCTTCTTTATCAACTATGCCAATCTGGATGGCTGGAAACCCGAAAAGAACGCGAAGATCGAATACAGCCCGCTGGATCAGTGGCTGCGGTCAGCGCTACATACGCTGGTGCGTGATGTGACCAACGCGTATGAAAACTATGACAGCCTCGGCGCCACCCGCCCGGTTGAGGTGTTTGTCGACCAGTTATCCAACTGGTTCCTGCGCCGGTCACGCCGCCGCTTCTGGAAGACAGAATCGGATGGCGATAAACAGGCCGCGTACGCCACCCTGTATGAAGCATTGGTAACGGTTAGCAAGCTTCTTGCCCCGGCCATGCCGTTCCTGGCGGAAGAACTGTATCAGAACCTGGTGCTATCCTTCGAACCGGGCGCGCCGGAATCGGTGCATCTGGCGGATTGGCCTGAAGTGGACAACAAGGTGATTGATGAGAAACTGAACCGTGAAATGGGGCTGGTGATGAAACTCGCGTCACTGGGCCATGCCGCGCGCAACAAAGCCAACCGCAAGGTCCGCCAGCCGCTGGCGGAGTGCGCTTTCTCGCTGGGCAGCGCGGAAGAGGGACGTATCCTTACCCAGTACGCCGACATCCTGACAGATGAACTGAATGTCAAGAAGGTCCGTGCGTTGAACGCGGCTGGAGAGGCTGTTTCTTATACGTTGAATCCGCTGCCCAAGCAGCTTGGCCAAAAATACGGACCGAAATTCCCGGCTATCCGTCAGGCTGTTATGACTCTGAATCCCGAAGACGCGGCGAAATTGCTGCTGGACGGAAAGAGCGTCAACGTGACGGCCGCCGGCGAAACCTTTGACCTGCTGCCTGAAGAGATCGAAGTGCGTGCCACCGCCCGCGAAGGCTACGCTGTGGCTAACGAAGGAGCCACCCTGGCTGCGTTGGTCACCGAGCTGAACGAGGACCTGATCCTCGAAGGTCTGGCCCGTGAGGTGGTGCGCCGCGTGCAGGACTTGCGTAAATCCGCTGGTTTGGAGATCTCGGACCGCATCAAGGTGGTGTATTCCGCCACGCCGCAGTTGGCCAAAGCCATCCAGGCGTACCGTGACTACATCACGGCTGAAACATTGACCGTCCAGATGGATGCCGGAACTCCAACCGCCCCCCTGGCTTTGGATACCGACAGCTTTGACGGTGAGACCCTCACCGTTGGCCTTGCAAAAGCCTGAACCTGATTTATAGAATTGAAAAACCAGCCGATCTGCGATAGACCGGCTGGTTCTTTGTAGGGTGTCGTTGGCCGCCCAATTGCGTACTATATTTATCACACAAATTTTATTTATCCTCCAGCGCGGACAACGCACCACGACTTGCCGCCAGTAGGGCGTCGTTGACCGCCCATTCGCGTTCATTGTTATAAAAAAAATTCAAACCGTTCCACGGGTGCGGCATGTGCTGGAGGCTTTTTTCCAGTATCAACGCACCACGGTCTGCCGGGGAGGATACGCGTCCACAAAATGTGACAATGGACTGCCATGCTAAAAAAGCACCCCCTCTTGCATCTCCCCCATTTTCCAAAAAACGGAAAATGGAGGAGACTTTTTCCTGTAGGGTGCTGTTGACCGCCTATTCGCATACATTGTTTTCTAACTATATCAATCCTTCCCACAAGTGCGGCTTGTGCTGGAGGCTTTTTTCCAGTATCAACTCACCAATATCTGCCGGGAATATTGTAAGTCCATGAAAATTCTCAATGGCTTTTTGACTTTTATGACTGAAAATTATTATGGCTATCACATAACCGCGGACAACGCACCACGGTATGCCGGGGAGATAATATCATTAATAAACTCTCAACCGGGCATCCTCGGCTGAAAGGGGGAGATAGGGTAAAATTGCAACCGCACTTATGGGAGACTGTTCATTGAATAAAAAAGTACGAGATTACCTTTTCCTGTTCATTGTCGCCGGATTGTTGGTTGCTCTGGACCAGTGGAGTAAAGCACAGGTCAGATATGCACTGCCGCTGGGCAGCATCTGGTCCCCCTGGGAGTGGTTGACCCCATACGCGCGGATCGTCCATTGGAAGAATACCGGCGTGGCATTTGGCATGTTCCAGGGTATGGGCACTGTTTTTGCTGTGCTGGCTGCCATAGTCAGCCTGGTGATCATTTATTACTATCCGCGTGTAGCCGGTGACAGCCGGGTGCTAAAAATTGCGATGTCTTTGCAGCTTGCCGGCGCGTTGGGCAATTTCATTGACCGCGTAACTATCGGTCATGTAACCGATTTTGTCTCTATTGGGAATTTCCCTGTTTTCAATGTGGCGGATGCCTGTATCTCTGTAGGTGTGGCTATTCTTCTTGTCTATGTGTGGGTGCAGGAAAAGAAAGAAAAAGCTTTGAACCCGGTTAGTGAGGCTGTAGGAACCGAAGAGCAGAACTCCCTTCAGCAAGCTCAGGGAGCGGAATCCGCGGTGGCTGAAACTGTCGAAGCCATTCAGCCCGAACCCGGGAACGGGGGGTAAGCCCCATCCCTGATGGAAAAACAGACTGATTTTGTTTTCTCAGAAGAAACACCGGTGCGGTTGGATGTATATCTTACAGATCAACTTCCGCACCTTTCACGGTCGCGTATTCAAAACCTGATCCGCGACCGGTTTATTACCGTGAACGGGCAGGTTCCGTCCAAAACCGGTATGATGCTTGAGGGCGGTGAAAAGATCACGGTCACCGAACCCGAAATTGAAGCCGGTTCCATGCAGGCGGAAGATATTCCGTTGGATATCGTCTTTGAAAATAAAGACTTGCTGATCATCAACAAACCAGCTGGCATGGTTGTTCACCCGGCGGTAGGACATTTCACCGGTACTCTGGCCAATGCCGCCCTGTGGCATGACCCTGACCTGGAGGGTGTTGGCGGTGAAAAACGCCCCGGCATTGTCCACCGGCTGGATAAGGATACCTCCGGCCTGATCGTCGTCGCCAAGAACGATTCCGCGCATCAATGGCTCCAGGACCAGTTCAAGGAACGTACCGTCAGTAAAACGTATCTCGCTCTGGTAGACGGCCGCCCACCCACACCCAACGGGCGCATTGACGCCCCCATCGGCCGGGATCCGTCACACCGGCAGAAGATGGCTGTCACCTCAGAGAGCCGCGGCCGCCCATCGGTGACGGAATACTTCACCAAAGAGACTTTCCCTCAACATACGCTGGTGGAAGCCCATCTGTTGACCGGGCGTACCCATCAGATCCGTGTGCATCTGGCTTTTGTAGGCTGCCCTGTAGCGGGTGATACCGTTTACGGCCGGAAAAAAGTCACACTGGGTTTGACCCGTCAATTTCTGCACGCCTTCCAATTAAAAATTCGCCTGCCGGGTGAAACCGAGCCGCGAATGTTCGAAGCCCCTCTACCGGAGGAATTGCAGACCTGTCTGGATGACTTGCGGCAGAAGTAGAACTGGAGCCCCTGTGGAAACCATTGATCTCAGAAGCGATACAGTCACAACACCTACGCCTGAAATGCGCCAGGCCATGGCGGCAGCCGAAGTGGGCGATGATGTCTATGGGGAAGATCCTACCGTAAACCGGCTCCAGGATATGGCTGCCGAACGTACCGGCAAGGAAGCCGGATTGTTCGTCTCTTCAGGGACCATGGGCAACCTGATCGGTATACTCGGTCACTGCGAACGCGGTGACGAAGTCATTATGGGAAACCTGGCCCATACTTTTCTGTTTGAAGCTGGCGGCATCTCCGCTTTGGGCGGAGTTTTCCCTCATACACTCCCCAACCAGCCTGACGGGACATTGAATCTGGATGATATAAAATCCGCCATCCGCGGGGAGGATGTGCATTTCCCTGTGTCAAAATTACTGGTTCTGGAAAACACCCAGAACCGTTGCGGCGGGGCGGTCCTTTCGCCCGAATATTCCCGGCAGGCGGTTGACCTGGCTCACCGGCATAATCTGGCTGTCCACCTGGATGGCGCGCGTGTATTTAACGCCGCTGCCGCCCTGGGTGTGGATGTAAAGGAACTCACCGGTCCGGTCGATTCTGTCACATTCTGCCTCAGTAAAGCCCTTTGCGCTCCTGTAGGTTCGGTATTGTGCGGAACGAAAGAATTCATTTACAAAGCGCGCCGCCTGCGAAAACAATTGGGCGGAGGAACGCGTCAGGCTGGTGTGCTGGCTGCCGCCGGGATCATTGCCATCGAAACAATGTCAAAACGCCTGGGTGAAGATCACTCGCGCGCCCGCCTTCTGGCGGAAGGTATCGCGAATATCTCCGGTTTCTCCCTCCCATTTGGCATGCCGCCCAGCAATATGGTCTTTGTTGAGATGGCGCCGTCAATAAAGTTGAATGAGCAGGAAGCTGTCAAAAAACTGGTGGATGACGGCATACGCATTGGTATTACCGGGTCGAGGCGCTTCCGCATGGTCACACATTATTGGATCGATGATGCGGCCGTTGACCGGACCATTAAAACATTTGCGCGGCTCGCCGGATAATTGGCAGCCGTACTATAATTTAAGTCTAATTATTTGTAAAAAATAACTAACGAGGTGAGCCGAATGAAAGAATATTTCACGTTTGAAGAGATTGACCAGGCTGCCAAAGCTGTTCAGAAAAAAATGCATTACAAACCGCGTGTCGCGCTGGTTTTAGGATCTGGCCTGGGAGATATGGCTGATACGATCGAAAATCCCGATATCATCCCGTTTAAAGACATCCCAAACTGGCCTGAAGCTACTGCCCCCGGTCATGTCGGCCGGCTGGTAGTGGGAAAGATGGAAGGACAGGAAGTCCTGGTTCTTCAAGGCCGCCTCCATTATTACGAAGGCTTTTCCATGCAGGAAGTCACTTTGCCGATACGCGTGATGCAGCGGCTGGGTATCGAAATCCTGGTGTTGACCAACGCGGCAGGCGGTGTGAACCAGAAGTTTTCTGCCGGTGACGTGATGTTGATCACCGACCATATCGGTCTGGTGACTATGACAGGGCTGAACCCTCTGCGCGGGCCCAACCTGGACCAATTCGGAGTACGCTTCCCTGATGTCAGCCAGGTGTATGACCGCAAATTACAGGATATTGCCCGCAAGGCAGCCAAAGAAGCCAATGTGCCCATGCAGGAGGGTGTGTATGCCAACCTGTCAGGCCCATCCTTTGAAACCCCGGCTGACCTGAGATTCCTTCACGTTATGGGTGCGGATGCTGTGGGCATGTCAACCGTGCCCGAAGCCATTGTCGCTGTCCACGGGCACACCCGTGTGTTGGGACTTTCCGGAATCAGTAACAAAGCCAGCCTGGATGGATCGACCATCACAACAGGTGAAGAGGTTCTGGAAGCCGGGAAAGTGCTGGTTCCGAAGATGGAAAAGATCATCCGGGGCTTCCTGCGCAATCTGGACTGATCTGCTGAGGGTATGGCATTATCCTTGCAGATAATTTATTATCCCAATCAGGGTGGCGGAAGTCTATCTCAACTGCCGCCCGTGGAATGAGATCGCGTGCATGAGTGAAACACTGGCATTCCTGACCAGAAATGAGGTCTGGATATATGTACTTGCTGCCGCTATCGGGTTGATCTATATACGTAAGGTCATCCTGGCTATTGAAGAGCGCCGCAGCGCTGTTTTTGGTTTGGAACGGGAAAATGCCAACCGCCAGTTGACTTCTGCCGCGTCTATTCTGGGGATCATGATCTTGATGGCGGCAGGGGAATTCGCCCTGGTGACGTTTGTGGCGCCTTTTATGCCGCAAACCAAAGTGCTGGCTACCCCAACCATCGATCTACTGGCTACACCGACCATCACTCTGCAATCGGCGATGGGCACGCCGGTTGCCGGAGTTACCCCCACTCCACTCCCGGCTAAATCGAATGGATGCATTCCCGGTCAACTTGAATTTACCAACGTGGAGCCGGGGCAGGAATTCAGCAAGACGATCAAATTAATGGGCACAACCAATGTGCCCGGGTTTGGATTCTATAAATATGAATACGGTCAACCCGGTCAAAACAATTGGGTGACCATTGCCGCGGGCAGTGATATCAAAATTGACGCGGAAATCGGTACATGGAATATTTCATCACTACCCCAGGGCGATTATGAGTTGCGCCTGGTGGTGATCAATCAGCAAAACGAATCCATGCCGCCCTGTGTGGTCCCGATCAGGGTTGTATCCGGATAATCCCTGGAGTGTCAATATGTCTGAAGTAGAAATCCGCCCGGCTGTTATCAGTGACCTGCCTTTGTTAACCAACCTGGAACACCATTACCAGACGAACCGTGTCTGGCAGATGGAACGTTCTGTAGCCGATGACCAGGTTCGCGTGCAATTCCGCGAGATCAGCCTGCCGCGCAGCATCCGGGTGGAATATCCCCATCAACCCAACCTTACCACAACCGGTAACAATACCTATTCCGTGGTCCTTGTGGCTTTATTGAACAACAGTCCGGTGGGGTACATAAGCATCTGGGAACAACTGGCAGCAAACGCCGCGTGGATCCGTGACCTGGTTGTCAAAGAGCAGCACAGGCGCAAGGGTATGGCATCGGCACTGGTTCTGGCAGGGCAGGAATGGGCCAGCCGTAAACGGATGAAACGTATGATCATCGAAATGCAGAGCAAGAATTATCCCGGTATACAATTGGTAAAGAAGCTGGGTTTCGAATTCTGCGGATACAATGATAATTATTTTGAGAATCAGGATATTGCCATTTTGTTTTCACGGCCTATCAAGATTTCATATTTCTAGTCTATGGATTCCTGGGTAACAGGTTTATTGATCTTCTTCCGAACCACCAGCCAGATCCTTTCGGCTGGTATCGCCATCACGGCATTTTCGTTATTGTTGTATGGTCTGTCATTTAATTTAAAAGACCGCATCGCCCGTAATTTCGCGATGATCATGATCTGTGTGACGGCAGTGTTCACCGGAGAGTCACTGGCCAGCGCCTCGGCAGATATGCTGGAAGCGGAATTCTGGCTGCGCTTTTCCTGGGTGGGTATCACGTTCCTGCCGGCCATATATCTGAATTTTTCTGATGCCATCCTGGCTACCACCGGGCGGCCCAGTAGGTGGCGGCGCAAGATTGCCATCCGGTTCGCGTATTTTGCCAGCCTGGTGTTTTTAATCTCACTTCCATTTGGCTGGCTTGTGGGCGGCTCGGCTTCCGGGATCACCAGCGCGCCGCACCTGACGCCCACCATCATTACTGGATTCTTTTTCCTTTACTATGTTGTGACCATGCTCATGGCATGGTACAACTTTTTTCGCTCTTTTCAGCGGACGACTACACCTACCAGCCGCCGGCGTATGGGCTACCTGATCACCGGGGCGCTGGCTCCGGCTCTTGGTTCATTCCCTTTCCTGCTGTACAACTCACAGATCGCGCTGGAACATTCCCTGGGTTTCTGGTCCATATCGGCGGTCAGCAATCTGGTTGTGGGTGGACTGATCGTGATGATGGCCTACGCGGTGGCCTTCTTCGGTATTCCGTGGCCGGATCGGGTGGTTAAAAGCCGCCTGTTAAAATGGATCATCCGCGGACCGGTCACCGCGATCATCACCCTCGGTCTGGTGACGGTCTTCCGCCGCGCGGGCAACCTGTTTGGTAATCCGTATTCCAGCCTGGTTCCCATCGTAATGGTGTTTACCATCCTGATCTGCGAATATATGGTCACGCTCTTTTCTCCCATGTGGGAAAGGCTGCTATTTTATGGCAAGGATCAGAAAGACCTGATCTTCCTGCATAATCTGGAGCGCAGTCTTGTCACCCGCAACGATCTGAGTGAATTCCTTGAAGTCATCCTGGCTGCCGCGCGAGACAGGCTGCAGGCTGCCGGAGCGTTTGTGGCGGCCATCAACGGTGATGGAATGGAACTGGTTAAGACTACCGGTAAAACGGATTGGCCCGATGATGGTGACCCTCAAGACGACCTGGCTGAGATTGTGCGGCGGTCGGATATCTCAACCGATGTGTTCCTCTGGAACAATTCATTGATCCTGCCCCTGTATGACCACAGCGCGGAAGAAAAACCGGAACTGCTGGGTTTGCTCGGCGTGACCGGGATGCGTTCTGAACATTTGGAGTATGAGCAGAAGCAGAGTCTTGATCAACTCGCGGCACGGGCCACCATCGCGCTGCGTGACCGTCACGTTCAGCAGCAATTATTCCGCTCGCTGGAACAATTGACACCGGATCTTGATTTCCTGTCTGAATTGCGGGCGGCCGGGCGGTATGAACCTGATCATGTGTTGGAAATCACCCGCCCGGTGGATGAAGAGATGACCATCTGGGTGCGCGATGCCCTGACGCATTACTGGGGCGGCCCGCGTTTGACAGAAAGTCCGTTACTTAACCTCACTATTGTCGAAAAGATGCTGGATGAGCATGACGGCAATTACGCCAACGCGCTGCGGTCATTGTTAAAATTCGCCATTGAAAAGGTTAGGCCGGGGGGAGAACGCCGGTTCACCGGTGAATGGATCCTGTATAACATCCTGGAAATGAAATTTCTTGAGGGGAAAAAAGTTCGTGAAATAGCGGCGAAATTGGCCATGTCTGAAGCTGACCTGTACCGCAAACAAAAGGTTGCGCTAGAGGCTGTGGCGCGGGAAATATCCCAGATGGAAAAGGAAGCCCGGGATTCTCACGAAATAAATTAAATAGACATTAATGCCGGTATTAAGCTATAATAATTCGAAGTTTTTACCGGCTTTATTGTCAGGTGGAGGTCAGCTATGGTGGGGAAAGCTCAATCAATTCCGATTGAAATTTCAAAAGAAGATATGGATGAAGGCTGGTGGGCTTCTGTACTGGCTGACGAAGAGAGCGCAATGGAGGATTTCTCCGATTTAGCGCCTGTTTCAGGTCAGTCGGCTGATATGATTCTGGTTGACTGGGATCGAGTCCGGTCTATATACGAGAATGACGAAATCGTCTCTCTGCAGGTGTACGGGTACAACCGCGGCGGTTTGCTCGTTCAAGAAGAAGGAATTCAGGGGTTTGTCCCTGTATCTCATCTGATTGAGATGCCCTGCGGTGTGGAAGAAGAAGCCCGCAAATCCACCCTGTCTGAATATGTCGGCCGGACACTGATGTTGAAAGTTATTGAATGCGAACCTTCTCTGGATCGTGTTGTTCTTTCAGAGCGGGCCGCGCAGGCTGGAGAAGGCCGCCGGAAACAACTGTTTAACAGCCTGAAAGTGGGGGATGTTGTTAAAGGCAAAGTTACGAATGTGACGGATTTTGGCGTATTCATAGACCTGGGCGGTGTGGAAGGTTTGATCCACGTCTCTGAATTATCCTG
>CAYQTY010000087.1:0-10956 GCA_964420535.1 uncultured Leptolinea sp.
TCATAAAACTACACCTCCTCAAGTTGGTTTCGTCCAACTTTTGGGGTGCAGTTCAGTGACCCGCCCTTACGTGTCGCGTAAAGGTACACAATTTTCAATCGGTGTCTCCACGGTTTTGTTGATCCCGTCCCATCCATCACAACGTTGACAATCCGGGGCGGATGCCATCCGCCCCGGAAATGATTTGAAAAGATATACAATTTTCAATCAGTGTCTCCACGGATTCTGTTGATCCCATTACATCCATCTGGATGAATCCCCTCTGGAGAAATACATCCGGAGTGCAGGCAGCCCTGCCCCCCTGTCCTGGTTGGTTTAAACCAGGGCCTTACGGATGAAATCCGCAAAGGGGGCAAAAAAAAGGCTTGCGCGCGGTGACTCTTCTCACTATATTTAGGATATGCCCACCCGCCGCCTGCTTTTTCCCGCCCTTTTCGTTCTTCTCTCCGTGTTCATCGCGGCCGCCGCGCCAACGCCCACACCCTTCGCCGAGCGCGACCTGCACACGGTGACCGATGACTTCGGCGTGATCACGGCCGAACTGCCCAAAGCGTGGACGGACATCCGCACGGAACGCTGGCTGGACGCGAAGGGCCAGCCCGTGGGGGTGACTCTGCTGGCGTCCGTCAAAATCGAAGATTTTCTCGATCTGAAAGGGGAAGGGGTTTCGATCTCCGTATCAGCCCGTCCGGAAAAGGGATACATCCAGCTGCTGGATGATGAGACAAAATTCTACAAAAAACTCTGCGATGATGCGTACAAAACCACCTGGACGATGGAACACCCCCTGTACCGCGGCAAATACGAGGTGTTGGATTGCGACCCTGTGTCGAGCTATGCCTGGCTCTCGGTGATGAGCATGGTGAATAAACGCGACCCCGCGGCGTATGTGGCGCGGGTGATCGGGCTGGATGAAATCCCCATTTTCGGTGATGAATTCCGTGACGTGGTCACTGGGTTCACGGTTAATATTAACAACCTCCCCGAGTAGGATGTGGTGACCGCATAATCGTGGAACCGGGGGAAACAACGGTGTTGTGCCTGATTTAGGGTGCGGGCACCGCATCATAGCCTGCCTAAGTCTTCATACAAAACGGCGGGATCGAAAAAATCCCGCCGTTCAACGATCTTTTATCACTCCGCTTTTGTGCGGCTATACCTTTTTCCCGAACAACACATCATCCGCGGCGATCGGGTCAGAAAGCGCTTCGAGGTGGGTGAAAACCACACTGTCTGCCAGCGCATGGCTGATCTCTGTTTCGATCTCTGACGTCAGTTTGTGCCCCCGTTTGACCGTCCAATTATCGGGCACCAGAACATGTAGTGAGATGATCTTCACCGAGCCGGACTGGCGTGTGCGCAGCGCGTGAAACCGCACCCCGGTTTCACCGTGCTTTTCCAGTATTCCCTGAATGATATCCAGGTCGCTTTTGGGGAGGCTGGCGTCCATCAATCCGGAGACGGAATTGCGGATGATGCCGAACCCTGCCCAGACGATATTCAACGCCACCAGCAGGGCGATGACGGGATCCAGAATCTTCCACCCGGTGACGGCCACCAGGCCAACCCCTGCCAGCACACCGCCGGATGTCCACACGTCGGTCATTAGATGGTGGGAGTTGGCGGTGAGCGATATGGAATTGTATTTCTTGCCAGCCCGCGCCAGCAGCAGGGCGACGCCGAGGTTTGCCAGCGAAGCCGCCACGGAAACGATTAACCCGATGCCCACCTGTTCCAGCTCTTTCGGGTTGATGATGCGTTCGATGGCCGTGTAGGCAATGAGGATGGCGGCGATCAGGATCAGCGTGCCTTCCACCCCGCTGGAAAAATACTCCGCTTTGCTGTGGCCGTAGGTGTGGTTCTCATCCGCCGGACGGGCGGCGATGGTGAGCATGCCCAGGGCCATCAACCCGCCCGCCACATTGACCAGCGCCTCCAGCGCGTCAGATAACAGGCCCACGGATCCGGTGAGCCAGTAGGCCACCGTTTTCAGGATGATGGTGAAAATGGCTACCCCGATGGAAAGCCAGGCAAAGCGGGTGAGGTTTGACCGGTCAATAGGCTCGGAGGTCATGGGTGTTTTATCCTGTTGGTGGAAATGGGAATTCGGTTGTGGAAATGATTATAGCTCTGACCGGCTTGATAATTGAGACGTGATCACCGGGTTCACGGTAAACGTGGAAAATTTGCCGGAGTAAGATATTAGAAATATAAATTCGATGATTTTTGGGATTCAATCGACGGTTTTTTTTAGATTATTTATCTAGTAATCCTTGCCATTTTTTGTGTATTCTAATTCTTTCAATTCCCTAAGAAAATTAGAATCGAATTACGAAATCATTATTTTGCTAATTTGATAGAGTTTTATCTACAACTCTTTCAACAATTATCCCAATTATCTGCAATCCTAATGGAATAAATGAATATGCAAGATTGTCTTGAGTTTTTGTTAAATAAGAATAAAGAAATAAGCATGCTCCACAGGCAAAAATGGAATATGAAATTAATGGAGATTTGAATAAAACAAATACAACTAACCCAATAAGCATTGATAACATTGTAATTAATATTAAATTTAATCCAATTTGGGAAGAAATCATAAAAGAGAGTGCTAGCAACAAACCTGGAATAAGAAAAGCAGAAATAATTGTCTTAGTAATTATTTCTTTATTATGTTCTTTTTTCCTTAGTTCAACTTTCCTTGAATCCTCCTTTTCTTTTTCCAAATCCTCAAACTTTTTAGTTAAAATCTGAACTTGGTTTTCTAATGCTTTATTTGTCTCATTATTTTCGCTTTGTAGTTCATTCTGGTTATTGAGGATTTCACTTTTGGTAACAACCTCCATTTGGGAGGATTTTTTAATTTCATCTAATTCAATTCGCAATTGCGCAATTTCTTGTTCAAGGGAATCTTTAATTAATTGAGATGATTTCTGTTCTCTTTCTAGATCTTCTATAGAATCAACCAATTCCTTTCGTGTCGATTCCAAACCATACTTTTCTTGCTCAAGTTTAACGAGCGATTTTTTTTGCACCATTTCTTGTTGCGCAATAATTCTCTGCACCTCGTTTTTTGCTACTTCTTTTTTCCCTATATCCTTATTAAGTGGATCAAGGCTTGTAATTATTCGTTCTTCCAAGAGCTTTTCAGTAACAGTACTTACTGATCCCATCGATAAATTGCTTCCGCCTTGCTCAAATATATACTCACAGAGTTCGAGTGGAACCAATTTTGCTATAGATGGAAATATCGTCGAGTATGCCATAAATGCCATTCCTAATGAGAACTTGTGTTTTCTGTCCATAGGAATTCTTAAGAATGGAAAGGTTAATTGATACCATTGCCCAGGGAACATAAAATATGTTTCAGTCCATGGGATTCCAAATTCTTTAAGAAAGAATGGCAACGATCCATCCATAGTCAGAAGAAAAGTGTCGTAACTTAATGACAAATCACCACCATTCTTCTTTCTAAGATTTGAAATTAAGTGAAAAATTCTTGCATCATGGTCTAAATTCGTTTTTTCAAATTTCCTTTTCCCTCTTTCTAATTGGGTTTTACCTGCCCGGGCTAAAGCATCTTTAATCCTCCAAAAGTCATCTGTTGGAACGAATATTTTGTCATGTTGAATTGAAATGCCAAGACTTTTTATGCTGTTTTCTAATGACTTTCTGCTTATTGAATTGTAATAACGTTGCCAAGATCCTAAGTCAATATGTTCTAAATTTTTACTAACATAATCAACAAAAATGGATGCTTCCAGGTAGTCTGCCGGATCATTGTTGTTTAATTTACATGATTTTGCAATGTCCCGTAAAAGTTTGTTTTCATTAATAAATCTGGAATTATATGCATCAACTACCAATTGAAATTCATTAATGGTGGTTTCATGCACATTTAATATTACACCAAGCTCTTTTTTACATGCGGTTAGTAAACTTTTCAAAAATGTATGAAGCGGATGAGTCTCAAGAACTAAACAGAACAAAATGCTACTATCTAAATATAATTTCTTTCCAGCTAATAATTTTGTTCGTAAATAATCCAGAGAAGGGTCCCAAGTTAAAAGTTGCGATATTATTGCTACCTGTAATAATTTATAGATGTAATCGGCCAATCGCTCAGATGGTCTTATCAAACTTCTTTGAATAAATTTTTCCAAATCGATAATATCCGCTACTTTGTAGCGATTAACACATTCGCTGACTAAATTTTGGATATTATCATCGGTAGGATCAATTTCTTGAATTTTTGATCCTTTTGCAGCAAAATAAACTTGATGTTTAGCAACTACATCGGTTACTTCGAGATAAAAATCATTTAAAATTTTAATTTCTGCATCAGTTATGTCATTCTTTATATTTGTTGCGATCGTCTTTATTTCTTCATTAATAATTACTGTGAGATCTTGTGGTAAGGAATTGTTTTGATTCTTCTCCTTGGCATCCTTCACTAAAAAGAACTGATTTTCTTGATTCTTTTCTATTTTTCCATCTTCTACCAATCTATTAATTTCTTCGATAAGAATCGTTCTTAAACTCTCTGTGGCATCTTCTTGAATCCCAAAAATTGCAATAATTTCTTCAATAATCTGGTCGCAGCCTCTAGGAGAATCAAATTCACCCAAAATTGACAAGCACATGGCTCTATACATCTCATCCCGTAGAGCATCTGCTCGTCGATTAAAAAGGATTGATGTAATCTTAAATTGAATACCTTCGTGTGCGTTCATATCCACCTCAACAATTGATACTCAAATAGAATGACCCCAATAACTCAATATTATAGTTGAAATGAATTGTACAATCACCTCAGCTAATACAAGATCTGTTTTTCCCTTTATAAAAATGAAAATGTCTAAATGTATAGTTACAAAACTGAAATAATAATTCAAGTATCCTTCCTGCATTACAATCTCTGACATGCGCAGACTCCTCCTCCCCCTCCTGGTGACGCTTCTCGCGGCCATCGTCATCGCCAACATCGCCATCTACACCCTGTACGATAACGCGCGCTTCACCGTCACCCGGCAGGACGTCACCATACCCGGCCTGCCGCAGGCATTTGACGGCTTCACCATCCTGCAGGTCACCGACCTGCACAGCCAGTATTTCGGTGAACGCCAGCAGTTGCTCACCGATACCATCAACGGATTGACGTATGACATGATCGCCTTCACCGGCGACATGCAAGACCACAAGGGCGACATGCAGCCCTTCCTGGACCTGGTCCGCGGCATCGAGCACCTGTCACCCGCGTTGTACGTGGCCGGCAACTCCGGCTCGGAAGATGTGGACCTGAAAGCCGGCTATGTGTATGACGTGGGCCTGAGCCTGCGCGCCGAAGGGCTAACCCTGATGGACCGCCCCGTGGTCATCGAGCGCGGTGGCGCCCGCGTATGGTTTACCGAAGCGTACGAAGGCCGCTCCCCCGCGGGCCTGAAGCAGGATGCCCAGGACCGGCTGGCATCGGGCAAGTACCCGCAGTACACCGGCTACCTGGCCGACCAGATCGCCTTCCTCAGCCAGTTGCAGGTCACCTTTGACGGCATCACAGAGCAAGACACACTCATCGGCATCACCCACTACCCGCTGGCGAAGTCAATGCTCGATCAGGCCGAACGCGACATCCCGCCCTTTGACCTGGTGATCGCCGGTCACTACCACGGCGGGCAGATCCGCTTCCCGTTCATCGGCGCGCTGTACATCCCCGCGAAAAATGAGCCGCGGCGCGGCTGGTTCCCCGACGAAAGCATCGTCAGCGGCCTGTATCAGGGCGCCGGCATCCAGCAATACACCAGCCGGGGGCTGGGCGCGGGCGGCTACGTCTCATGGCTCAAGTACCGCCTCTTCAACACGCCGGAGATTAACCTGATCACCCTGCGTTCCGCGGAGTAAGCTATTCCAGAAAGTCGATGAGCAGCGGGTTGACCACATCCGGAACTTCGTAGTTCGGTACGTGACCGGTTTCTTCGATCACCCGCCAGCGGGTTTTAGGCAGCAGCTTCTGTATCTCACGGCCCACAGTCAGCGGAATCACAATATCGTGGTCACCCCACATCAGCAATACGGGCAGGCCGGTCTTGCCCAGGCGCTCGTACACGGCGCGGCGGTCAAACAGCAGCCCGCAGCGGTAGGTGGAAAGGATGGCGCGCCTGAACCCGGGGATCTTGATCTGCGGTTTGTACTTTTCCACGTATTCAGGGGACAGGTGGGGGTAGAGCAGGTCATCGGCCATATTGGCGGCCAGCGTGTCATCGGATGTCAGGCGCATCACCAACTCGCCAATCAGCGGTATAAGCAGCAGCGATTTCGGCAGGCGGGGTTTGGGCATCATGCCGGCCGGGTCGATGAGCACCAGGTGCTCCACACGCTCCGGGTGGCGGTCAGCGAAATTAGCGGCCACGATGCCGCCCATGGAGGAGCCTACCAGGCAGACTTTTCTGCGGATGCCTAGCGCGTCGAGCAGGTTGACGATCTGCCCGTCGAACAGGGCATCGTCATAGGCAACGTCCGGCCGGTCAGACCAGCCGCGGCCGTAATGGTCAAAGCGCAGCACGCGGAAACCGGCTTCCGCCAGCGCGGCGAAGTTGTGGTCCCACAGGTAATGCGGGATGGAATAGCCGTTGACGAACAACACCGGCTTGCCGTTGGCGGGGCCGGCGAGTTCATACCATGTGCGTCCGCCGGGAAGTTGGAGGAAGGTACCGGAGACGGCCGAAAGCGGATCGTCAACCGGTGTGGGGGAGTCGCTGCGTTGGGGCATGGGAGGATCCTGTTTGGATGAAGCCGGTTGAACCGGCGGGATGGAGGGGATCCTTTAATTTTACTACGGCGGCGGTGTGGCGCGGAACAGGAACACAAAAATCGCGATGAAGAAAACCCCCAGCACCAGCCGGGTCACGCCGGCTTTGCGCGCGTCAGGGTGAAGCAGGTAATATTCCCGATGATAGGCCCTGAAACTGATGCCATGTTTGGGGCAGATTCCCGTAATGATCTCGAAAAACCCATTGACGATGCCAATACTGTTACCCATGTAGCAAAAGAGCATAAACGGCGCCATCCAATCCAATGTCCCGGTGATGAAAAACAAACTAATGACCGGTGAGATGAGGATCATAAAGAACGAAACCACCTCATAGAGCACGATGGTGCGGCGTTTTTCGGGATTCGCGGCAAGAAATTCAGCCCTGTTTTGTGCTGGAAACCGGCGGAAGAAGAACCAGGTAGGCCCGTATATGGTGACCAGCCCGGGGATGATCCCCGTCAACGTGACCAGAACCTGCAACCGGTTGATCCATTGCTCGCTCATATACCGGTAAATTTTACCGGATGAACAGCCAGAGCATCCCGGCAACCACGGTCAACAGGCCGGCGGCCACCCCCGCCGCGATGACGGCCGAATCCGGGTGGGAACTGATGCGCCGGGTGGGCGGTTCATGCGGGGCGCGCAGTTGCTGCGGGTTGGTGATACCCGGCACCACGCGCAGATAAACCTGCTCCATCGGGAAGAAGTTACCCACCGAAGTGTTCACCGAATAGCGCCGGAACATATTGGCTGCCGGGTTCTCGCGCCAGGTGCCGCTGTACTGCCGGCGCAGTGTCTCGCCCAGGTAGGCGCCCCACACGTTGACGGTACGCTCAGGCACACGCCCCTCAAAGGTTGGCAGGTTGGTCAACACGTGCGCCCGGTTGAGGAGCTTATACAGGTCCTGCAGGCTGTGAGGTGAGAAATCCAGGTCAACGCCGTAATCGCGCCGCCCGAATTCCACCGCCTGCAGGAGCAGGTCATTTATGGTTTGTTGCAGATCATTATCCATGGTTCCGGTCATTCCCCTGAAGTGGTGAGTGTCATGGCTCTGGCGGCATTCTAACATTGACTGTCTGGCCGGTATCCGGCGGTTTCCTTAAATTTCCGAGGGCTGCTTTAAACGAAACTGCCAGCTGTGAGGCTGGCAGTTGAGGAGGGGGATGACGGGTTACTCGCCCAGAATTTTGACGGTCATGTTCCAGTAGAAATTCGGGTCGTTCTGGTCAACTACGATATGTGCCACGTAGGTCATGTCACCCTGAATCTTCTCACCCTTCGCGTGGACTGATTCCACACGGCCGGTGAAGGTCTTTCCAGGCAGGGCGTTGATGGTCATATTGACCGTCTGCCCCGGTTTCATTTTGACCACGTCATCTTCGGATAGGTCGGTGGTTTCCACCATCCACGATGAAGTATCTGACAAAGCGCCGATGATGCCGCCGGCGTACACCACCTGACCGGTGCGCACGTCCCAGTTGGATAGCGTTCCTGCCCACGGGGCTTTCAGTTGCAGGTCATCAATCGACTTGCCGGCAGACGCCTTTGCCGCCGACGCGTTCTGGATATGCGCGTCAATCAATGCCTGTTGATCGGGGTCAATGCCGTTGACCAATTTGTTCTGGTAGAGGAGGGCATTTTCCAGATTGGCAATCGCTTCCACCAGGCGGGTGCGTTTCTCGTCCACGCCGCCTTCTTTGGGTTTTTCATATTCCGCCAGCAGAGATGTGTAGGCCGTCTGGCGGCGGGTCAGCTCGCGGTCCAACCGCTCCCGCGCCTGAATACGCGCCGGTGAATCCTTGGCCTGGTCAGACAGATCGTCCAATTTCTTCTGGGCATCGGTGACGTCATCATCAGCTTCAATGTAGTCGGTCAATGCCGTATCGAACGCCGAGACCTTATCGGAGTTGCTTTTATTCCATGAATGGGCCAGGCGGTCGAGTTCATTGCGGGCATCTTCCACCGCGATGGACGAGCTGGTCAGGTTAACCAGGGCATCATCCTTGATCTTCTTCTGCGCGTTTCCGGCTTCCACCAGTTCAACCTGAGCCGCTGAATCCTGGGCTTTAAGCTGCTCTTCGCCCTCAAGAACAGCCAGCACCTGGCCTGCCTGAACCATTTCGCCATCTTTGGCGGTCACTTCTTTAACACGGCCGCCGCTGACAAAAGCCAGCTCCAGCTTATTGACCGGAACCAGCCGGCCTTCGGCTACCGACGGGTCTTTATACGTGTTTTCAGGAAGGATGGCATTCGCTGTGGGCGCGGCTGTCGCGGCGGGCAGGGTGCCGCATCCCGCGATCAGGCTCGCGGCACACAGGACAACAATAAGGGTGATTAAATTCTTTTTCATTTTTCTCCTCGTTGGATTTTTCAGGTTTTATTCGTAGGAAAGGACTTCGCGAACCGTCAACCGTGAAGCTGAGCGGGCCGGAAGGGAACTCGAGAGAATGGCCAGTACAACGACCAGCAGCAGCCATAGCAGCGCACCCCAGATGGAATACTGGTAGGCGAGCCCCATATTTAGGAATGAGTGGCCGATCATGTCGCAGAACAACCAGGTCAGCGGGAGGGCCAGTATGAGACTGAAGAACCAGCTGATCACCCCGATGACCACGCCCTCGATCACCACAATGCGGGTGACGGCCTGGTCAGACCCGCCGAACGCGCGGATCACACCGATCTCGCGGCTGCGGTCGATCACGTTCAGGCTCATGGTGCCGGTCAAACCCAGCCCGCCGACAAACGAGAGCAAAACGACCATGAACAGCAGCAGTACCACGATGATGCCGAACGAGGAGTTGATCTCCATGCGTTCGTCTTCCGTCATGATCACCGATTTCACGCTGATACCGGCATCTTCAAAGGTGTTTTCCAGCGCGGTGCTGATGGCTTTCTTCTCTTCAAGCGAGGCGGCTGTCGTTTTGATGATCGCCATACCGGCCCGGTTTTCCTGGTTGGAATATGTGGCGAATGTGTTGTAGGGCATATACGCCAGGTAGCCTACGGTCTGGTTCCCGAGCATTTCGATCACTCCGACCACCGTGAGGGTGCGCTCGTCGCCATTGATCTTCACCGTAATGGGTTTCCCTACGGCAATGTCCGGTTCCACATCCAGCAGTCCCATGCCCACCACAACCGCGTTGACATCTTCGGGTAACAACCAGCGTCCTTCGATCATATTGGGCCGCAGCATCGTGGTATCCGACGGAACACCGAACAGGAACAAAGGGTTGCTTTCACTCCCGTCCGGCCGTACCCGGCGTGACATCTCAAACCCCCAGCCTTCCACCTGCGAGACTCCCGCCACTTTTGACGCGACAACAGGAAGCCGGTCAACCAGCGCGGGTTTGTTCAGGTCAAGCCAGTAGTCATAGCTCCAGAAATCCAGCATCCGGTCAACCGTCAACGTCAGGGACGCCCGCAGGTTGATCACAGTGATAAAGCTCCCGCCGGCAATTGACAGCATGATCAGCGATAACACCAGGCGGCTGCGCTTGCGGAACGGGTTGCGGATGGCAAAGATCACGGTGCGGCTCAAACCTTTGATCCGGTGAAGGAGGCGGTCAACGGTCAACATGCCGGACCAGACCTGGTTCTTCCCGTATTCACTCAATGCCTGGGCCGGGGGCTGTTTCGCGCCGTTTTGAACAGGGACGAAGGCAGCCAGCACAGGGATCAAAATACCCGCGGCAAATTGCACCAGAATGACCCAGTACGGGAATTGTTCGGGGTTGATCACGTAGTTAAGCTGGTCTCCCAGGAAGCGGACGAATCCTGTCGTGGCCGAGATGGTGAATGGAATAGCCAATAGTGTTCCGAGAAAACCGAGAATGGCTACCATACCCAGGTAAATTCCCGCTATCTGGCCTGTGCGGCCTCCCACGGCTTTGATCACGCCGATCTGCCGGGTCTGCTGGGCGACCAGCGCGGAGATCGAGTTGATGATCAGGAACACACCCAGAAGCAGGATAAGAGCACCCAGCATGGTCAGCAGCAATATCACTGTGTTGGCAATGTAATCAAGCGGGTAACTACCGGCAGCCGGACGGAAGGTTGTGTACACGAGCAGGTCTTCGCCCTCTATACGGTCGGTGATCTTTTCGGTCATCATCCGCATATAATCCGCGTTGCGCACATCACCCTTAAGG
>CAYQTY010000088.1:0-10919 GCA_964420535.1 uncultured Leptolinea sp.
TCTCGGGGTTGCAGTTGTACATGATGGTCTCGAAGCCCATCTTCGAGAGGGCGAAGGCTGCCTGGCAGCAGCAATAGTCAAACTCAATACCCTGCCCGATGCGGTTGGGGCCGCTGCCCAGAATGAGGATCTTCTTCTTATCGCTCGCACGGGATTCGTCTTCCATCTGGTAAGCGCTGTACAGGTAGGGCGTCTGCGCCTCAAATTCCGCCGCGCAGGTATCCACGCGTTGGAAGGTGGGCAGAATGCCGTGCTGTTTGCGCAGTTCACGAATCTCCAGCGGTTTGACGCCTTTCAACCGTGCGATGTGACTGTCGGCGAAGCCGGTTTGCTTGGCCGAGCGCAGCAGGGCAGAGAAGGACGCGTCCTCCGGGTTGGCTTTTTCAATTTTTGCTTCCAACTCCGCGATCTGTTTCAGTTCCGCCAGGAACCACAGATCGTACCCGCTGGATTTTGCGACAGCGTCCAACGGCATACCCTGTTTCACCGCGCGGTACACGGCAAAGAGCCGGTCGGCGGTGGGATTCTTCAACACATCCGGCGTTTCGGGGCCGGCGGCCGGCTTGCCGTTCAGCGAGTCGACGCCGATCTCCAGCGACTGCACAGCTTTGTTCAACGCCTCGGCAAATGTGCTGCCCAGTGACATCACCTCGCCCACAGATTTCATCTGCGGCCCCAGGATGGGGTCAACCCCCGGGAATTTCTCGAACGCCCAGCGGGGTATCTTGACCACCACATAATCCAGCGAAGGCTCGAAGGCGGCTTTGGTCTGCCTGGTGATATCGTTGGTGATCTCGTCCAGCGTGTAACCGGCAGCCACCAGCGCGGCCAGTTTGGCGATGGGGAAGCCCGTGGCTTTGGATGCCAGCGCGGACGAGCGGCTGACGCGCGGGTTCATTTCGATGATCACCACCCGCCCGTTCAGCGGGTTGATGGCGAACTGCACGTTAGAGCCGCCGGTTTCCACGCCGACGGCTGTCAACACACGGTGGGCCATATCGCGCAGGATCTGGTATTCGCGGTCTGTCAAGGTTTGCGCCGGGGCCACGGTGATACTGTCGCCGGTATGGATGCCCATGGGATCCAGGTTTTCGATGGTACAGATGACCACGAAGTTGTCCGCTTTGTCGCGCATCACCTCAAGCTCGTATTCCTTCCAGCCGGTCAGGTTCTCTTCGATCCATGCCTGGCCGATAGGCGATTCGGCGATGGCTTTGCGCACGGCTTCCGGCAGTTCGGCGGGCTCATACACCCACGACGCGCCGCTGCCTCCCAACGCGAAGGATGCCCGCACCAGCAGCGGGTAGCCGATTTCTTTGACCAGTTCTTCCGCTTCTGCCAGTGAATGCGCCGCCCCGCCTTTGGGGATGGGAAGGCCAGCTTTCAGCATGGTCTCACGGAAGAGCAGGCGGTCTTCCGCCGCCTTGATGGCCGGCAGGTTCGCGCCGATAAGTTGTACGCCGTATTTCTCCAGTACGCCATTCTCGCTGAGCGCCAGCGCCATGTTCAGACCGGTCTGCCCGCCGATGACCGGCAACAGCGCGTCCGGCTTTTCCTGCTGAATGATGGCTTCCATGGCTTCAACGGTGATCGGTTCGATGTAGGTGGCATCGGCGATCTCCGGGTCGGTCATAATGGTGGCCGGGTTTGAGTTTATCAACACCACGCGGTAGCCTTCTTTGCGCAGCGCCTTCACGGCCTGCGTGCCGGAATAGTCAAACTCAGCCGCCTGGCCGATGACGATGGCCCCGGAGCCGGGGATCAGAATGGTTTTGATGTCAGTGCGTTTAGGCATGGGTTCCCCCTTTTTCGATCAGGGCGAAGAATTCGGCGAAAATGTCGTGCGCGTCATGCGGCCCGGGCGCCGATTCGGGGTGGAACTGCACGCTGAATACGGGCCTGTCTTTCAGGCGCATCCCTTCCAACGAGTTGTCGTTCAGGCTGCGGTAGGTGATCTCCACCTGTGACGGATCAAGCTGTTCGGGGATGACACAGTAGTTGTGGTTCTGGGCGGTGATCAGCACTTTACCGGTGGGCAGGTGCTGCACGGGGTGATTACCGCCGTGGTGTCCAAAGGTCAGGCGGCAGGTATCCGCGCCGAGCGCGCGGCCGATCAACTGGTGGCCGAGGCAGATGCCAAACACCGGCACACCGCTGGCCAACAAAACCTTCACCGCGTCCACCAGGTACGGCAAGCCGGCCGGGTCGCCGGGGCCATTGGAGAGGAAGATGCCGTCGGGATGATCCGCCAGCACCGCCTTCGCCGGCATTGTCGCCGGGTAGACGGTCACCTTCGCACCGGAGGATGCCAGATGGCGCAGGATGTTCTCTTTGATGCCAAAATCGTACGCGGCGATGGTCACCGGACGGCTGAAAGTTTTCGACTCTTTCACCCACGTGCTGCCCGCGTCCGCCTGCCACACATATTTTTCTTTACAGGATACTTCCTTGACCATGTCCTGGCCGTCAAGGCCGGACCAGTCATTGGCCATCTGCAGCAGGGTTTCGGGCGGCGTACCTTTGGTTGAAAGGGCGGCTTTCTGGGTGCCGCCGTCACGCAGTTTTCGGGTGAGGAAACGAGTATCCACGCCGCTGATGCCCGGCACTCCTGCTTGCGCCAGCCAATCCGAAAGCGGCAGGCTGGCCCGCCAGTTGGATACAGCATGGCTCAACTGCCGGATGACCACCGCCGAAACCTGAGGATGTGAAGATTCGTCATCTTCCAAGTTGATACCCGTATTGCCAATATGTGAAACCGTGAACAACACCCCCTGCCCCCGGTATGACGGGTCCGTGAGGACCTCCTGGTAGCCGGTCATGCTGGTATTGAACACCAGTTCAAACACGCTGTCGGCTGCCGCTCCGAATGCCTGCCCTTTAAGGACGGTGCCATCCTGTAGTACCAGTGTTGCTGTCTCCGCTGTGTCCACTCTACTGTCCTCTCCTGATTCCGTCTGCGCGTACAAAAAAACAGCCCTTCGGGAAGAAGGGCTGTCGGGTTTGACAATGGTATCTCATACGATCCTGAAGCGGTTAAGCCGCCGCATAAATGGAACGATCCCGGCCTTCTTCGCGGGAAGGGGTGATATCTCGTCGGGATCGGGTAATGCCTGTCTGGTTGCGCATATTGGGCGGTATTCTATCATACACAGGGAGAATGTCAAACCGGTGGTCAGACAAGTCCCCACTGTTTGCGCAGGGTATCAAACACACCAGCGCAGGCCACGGTATCCGCCCAGGGGATCAGGTCACTCTGGATATTGCCTTCGCGGAACAACGCGGCGCAGTGCCGTGCCTGATAGATGAAACCGTTGGCGGTCTTTTCCTCGAATTTAGCCACCTTTTTGTAGCGGCCTTCATTCAGTTCGGCTTTCGTAAGACCGAAACAATTTTCGACGACGATCTTACCTTCAGGCCCATAGATTACGGCCTCGTCCATCGCGTCGGTGGTGAACCCGCAGGCCAATGACGCCACCGCCCCGCCGGGGAAGATCATGCTAAACGCCGCGGATTCATCCACACCGGTAGGGGCGATCTTCGCCACGCCGGTCACCTGTGACGGGTGCTCGCCGGTTATGCCCATGGAAAATTCCACAGGGTAAACACCCACGTCAAACAGGCTGCCGCCGGCTAATTTCGGGTTATACCAGCGGTTTTCCGGGTCATACGTGCCATGGAAGCAAAAGCTGGCATTGATGAGACTGACATCGCCGATCTTGCCGGCGCGCACCCATTCAAGCGCCTTACGGTACGCCGGCATACAGCGCGTCCACATGGCTTCCATTAATAAGGTATTGTTCTTCTGCGCCAGGTCAACCAGTTCCTGCGCTTCTTTTTGGGTGAGCACCAGCGGTTTCTCGCAAATCACCGCCTTGCGTTTGTTCAAACACTGTTTGACCAGGTCATAATGGAAGTTATGGGTTACCCCGATATAGATGATGTCCACATCCGGGTCGTCCATCAGGGCGTCATAATTGCCATACGCTTTTTTGGCTTTGTATTTCTTCGCGAATGCGTCCGCGCGGGCCTGGTCACGCGCGGCGACGGCGACCAGTTCAATGTCCTTTTCGCGGTTGACCGCGTCAGCAAATTTGTTGGAGATGGTACCCAAACCGATGATGCCATATCTGACGTTCATTTAGTCACCTCGTTTTAATGATCAAAAAAGTCGTTAGCTTCGTAATTCAGCCTGTAATGAATATACCGGCGTAATATCGTCGACCGTCAATGTATTGTAGTTGTAATCGGGGTACAGGAAAAGCAGTCTAAACAGCCGGGAAGATACGTTTAAGGTCAGCAGGAAGGCTTTCGGACTCGTTGTACAGGTTCGGCTCCTGTAGCGCTGCCAGCCACGGTTGGTCGCTGAAGGTAGGTGACGAATATAAATTGGATGACATCGCGCTGCCGTGAATGGCGCCAACCACCAGGTAGTCAAAAATATAATTGTTTATGCTGCCCGATTTCCAGTTTTCGCGGAAACACCACCAGTGGCATTTCTCGCAGGTGAACAGGTAGGTAAAGCGGTGGTTGGCTTTTAAATCTTTGGGGCTGAGGTCTGAACGCACGCTCATTGAAGGTTGAAGTGGAGTCGCTTTTAACAACTCGCCGCATTTGATACACTGACGCGGCTGCCCGGGTTTCTTTTTATACGAAGAGCGCATGTTGTAAACGATATATTCAGAATAGACATGCGGTAACGGCAGCGTATCGGATGAGTCAACGTTTTTCAGTGAAGGCATATTGCCGGAAAAATACGACGACCCCGCGGACGCGAAAGCCAATTCCGGTTGCAGCGGGGCATTATTCGTATTGAAATTCGCCGTTGAGGAATTTTCACCGTCCGGGATTTGTTGCGTAAATAACAGGCCACCAATAAGAGCCAGTGCCAACACAGATAGGCTGATAAAAGGATTAACCACAATTCCTATTACTCCACCGGCGATTAGCGTGATTCCAAGAACGCGGGACAAGGTTGCCGCGATACGCCTACTTGCCGAGATCTTTAACTCTCCCTTGATCAAGGCAAATAATCCCAGAATGACAATTGCAATGGAAAAAAACATCGTTTCTCCCCGCCGGCAGTTATATTCGCATTATCTCGGTGATTGTTTTAAGTATACAGGAGTACAGACATATTATGCCATTTTCTAACCTGAAAGTTGCGTAACTGTAATCTGATCCGGTTAATCCGGCTTGCGCAGGATGACGTACGCCCGGCGGCTGGGGTGTTCCGCTCCGGCATACGGGTAACGCTCTACCGCTTCAAACAATTGGAATCCGGTTCTTTCCGCCATCTGAACAATTCGATCCGTTTTCAAAAAACGCCAGGTGGCACCGGCGCCGGGTACATCCAGAAAATTCTCAACCGGAACGATTTCTTGGCCCACATGGTAACTGAACAGGCACAGTCCGCCCGGTTTAAGCATACGATACCACTCGGATAGCGTTTTACCCACCTCGCGGTATGTGAAATGCACTATCGCGTAGAATGCCAGGATGCCATCCGCGGATCCGGAGGGCATCTTTGAATCGAGCATGTTGTCCACATGGAATTCAATATCGGGGAAGGATTTGCGGGCCTGTTCAATGGATTTCTCTGAAAAATCGAGGCCAACTACTTTCTGCCGGCCCTGATTGGACAGGTACTGCCCAATATGTCCGGACCCACAGCCGCATTCATACACCAACCCGCCTTCCGGCAGCATGCGCGCGTAACGTTCCAGCAGGTTGCGGTCAAACGGCTTGCCATCCAGTTCGTTGACAAATTTCTTCGGGTATTCGGCGGCTGCCAGGTCATAGCAGCGCCGGGTTTCATCCGGATCGTATCGGTTCATTGCAGGCTCCAATGCGGGCGAATTATTTTTTCATTGGTAATGAGGCTTCGTATGCAGTGATTATCGCATCCCATTCCTTATTGGCTTCTTCATCAATGGTCTGGCGTGACGGGTCCGCTTCGAACCACTCCACCGCGCGCTTAACCCCCTCAGCCCAGGTGACTTTGCAGTCAAACTCGGGGACAAAACGCTTGATCTTGCTGTTATCAAAGACCACACTGTTTGCTTTGTCACCGATCAAAGAGCCGGTGTACTCATCCGCGTCCCAGGCAGTCAGCCAATCAGACGCGATATGCACGGCGTTCAACTTAACGCCGTAGGCGTCCGCTGTTTGCTCATAGAGCTGGTTCCAGGTGAGCACTTCATCCGAGGTGATCTGGAAGGCTTCACCCAGCGCTCTCGGGTTGCCGAACAACCCTACAAGCCCCACGGCAAAATCACCGTTCCAGGTGCACACCCACAATGAGGTACCGTCACCGGGGATGATGACTTTCTTTCCTTTTTTAATGCGGTCAAGCATGGTGTAGGGGTGCAGCCAGCTTCCGGTACACAGGGGAACCTGGGTGTAGCCGTAGGTGAGTGACGGGCGGATGATGGTCACCGGGAAGCCGTCTTTGCGGTAGGCATCCATCAACAGAGTTTCACAGGCGATCTTGTCACGTGAGTATTGCCAGTACGGGTTTTCCAGCGGGGTTTCTTCGCTAATGAGGTAATTCTTGACCGGTTTCTGGTAGGCGCTGGCCGAGCTGATAAACACAAACTGCTTGACTCTGCCTTTAAACAACTGGATATCGCGTTCGATATGCTCCGGGGTGAAGGCGATCCAATCAACCACCACGTCAAAGGTGTGTTGGTCCAGTAATTTTTTCAATGCGTCAAAGTCACCGCGCATATCGGCCGTCAGGAGATGGGCGCCTTCCGGCATGGCGATCTTCTTTGTCTGTGCCCGGTTGAGGATGGTCAGATCATATCCGCGTTTGACCGCGAGGTCCGAGCAGGCTGTGCTGATCAGTCCGGTTCCGCCAATAAACAAGATTTTCATGGTCCCGTCTCCTTCTATTCTTCCATGTACCAGTAGATTAATTATCGCATAACCGCGATTTTCACCAGTTCTTCGTTAACAACATTGCCGTCTTTATCCACCAGACCAAAATCCAACGCCTTATATGACCAGAGCGCGTGGCCAAGATTATGTTCATTCAACAATTCAACCACGTCGCGTGTCCAATTCAAGCGGGTAGCCATGGGCGCGATTTCATAAACGCCAAATTCTCCACAATATACCGGCAGGTTGTTCTTGCGGGCAAACTCAACAGCCGGCAGCATGCACGTGCGCAGGTATTCTTTATCAAACGCGGTGTCAAGCTCTTCAGCGAATACATGGGTTGAATCGTGAACAAACTTTTCCAACCCCTCCGCTTTTTCTCCGGGATAATTGATCGTCCGGTTGTATTCCAGCAGTACCGGTACCCAGGGTGCCTTCTGGTGGGTGACGCTCAGAGGCAGGTAAAAGTGGAAGGTGTACAGAATGTTGTCATCCTGAAGTAGATCGAGGTTTTTCAGCTCGCTGGCGGAATTGTAGTAATTGCCGCCGATCACAATAAGACGTTGAGGATCAATTTCACGGATCGCGGACACGGTTTTCTTGACAAGCGCGTTCCACGGTGAAGAATCCGGCAGGGTGATTTCATTGAGCAATTCAAACGCCAGCTCGTCTTCCATTTTCCCGGTGTACCGGCGGGCGATCAGCTTCCAGAGGTTTATGAAGCGTTCCTGCAGGGTGCCATTATCAAATAATGTGGCTTTATCTCGTTCATCAAAGGCAAACCCGGGCGCCTTGTGCAAGTCCAGGATCACGGGTAATTTGTGCTTTCCGCACCATTCCAGGCACGCTTCGATATACGCCATGCCATCTTCTTTCAACAAACCGGGATTTGCGTCATCTTCAATGACCGGGTAGTCAACCGGAAGGCGGACGTGGTCAAAGCCCCAGCCGGCAATGCAGTCAATATCGGATGCGGTGATGAAGGATTTAAAGTGGTCGTGGTCAAGCGAGGGATACTGGGAGATCCAACCGCCTAGATTGATGCCGGTTTTTAATGATGTTTTCTTCATAGGGTTTCATATCCTTAAACATAAAAAATTGGGTATTTCCCGATATTTACCGGTTTCGAATGGGAGCGCATATCGCACCCGGCCAGTTTATTATCATCAATATTATGAAAAACGAAAAGGTGGATTCGGTAGTGAATCCACCTGATAAAAATCACCGAAATTGTAATTATCCGTTGAAATCAGACCGGAAGAAGCCCGCCCAGGGAGGCCAGAATGTGAAGATTACCATTTCAACAAAACCGAGTACCCACAATGACCAGAGAATGATCTCTCCGCGAAGCGAATAGGTAATGGATTCCAGCCCCGGCTCGAATAATGCCAGGATCACTCCAATAACCAGCAGGATAATATTCGCGTATACGATTTCCAGCGGGATGGTCGGCATGGGTTTGCCGTAAAACGCGGGAGCCGTGTAGTACACAATGAACATAACCCAGGGCAAAGCCATCGAGGTGACCACCCGTGCGTACAGGAATGATCCCGGGTTGGCCGCCTGGGTACCCCAGATAAAGTATTCAGCCACAGATGCCAGGGTATACGCCAGAAAACCGATCTTGGCGTGCTGCATAAAGGATTCGTTGGTTCCACTGAACACGGCGACAACCGGATTCTTGAACCAGTCGTATGAGAAATGCAAGATCAGGAATAAAACCCAGAATATGGCCATTTTGATGATGATGTGAAGCACGGCAGGTGACATGGTTCCTTCTATCAGGATAAATAAAAAGGGATCACTTCTTTTGTAATGTATATAAAGGAAGCCAGGGGATCAATATCGGTACGGTTTTTGTGTACTGCTGAAATTCTGGCTGGCTGCCATAACGGGAGATCTGTGTCTTTTCAAGCCGTTTGGTGGAACCGAACATGATGTAGACAATGCACACCAATCCAATGAGACTGATGATCCATTCCAGCGCTGTCTTGTAAAACCCAATGCCCGCCATCCACACGCCGATCCAGAAGATGATCTCTCCCAGGTAGTTCGGGCAGCGGATCAGGCTGTACAAGCCGGTATTACAGAAGGCAGAAGGGTTATTAGCTTTGAACGCGGATTTCTGTTTATCGGCTATGCCTTCAAGGATTAATCCGCCTGCCATCAGAATCAGGCCAATGATCTGAAATACAGCAGCGGGGATACTGGCCGCCGCGGAATCGAGGCTGAATAACAAAGGCGAAACCATCATCAGATAAAGCACGCTGACCGATATCCATATGGCGATTTTTATCGGCCGGGTGATCCCGCCGTATTCTTTATCAATGCGGGCGCGCTCTTTTTTATACCCGGCGCTCAATTCGCGTTTGGTGACGAAGATACCCAGGCGCAAACCCCAGAAAATTAAACCGGCAGCCAGCAGAAACGTCAACGGTGTGACATTTTCCATATAAATGACCAAAGCAACAACAGATACAGCCGCGATTGAGAACGCGTAACCGATATTCAAAAAGTAGACCATCCGGCGGAAACCTACCGCCGTTATCAGTAGGGTGATGATTGCCAGAAGCGGAAGAATGGCAAGAATTTCATTGGACATGTAAACTCCTTTTATGAATGTATATCGGATTTAAATACAAAACCTATTAAGCCTGGTTATCCAACTTTTGCCGCAGGTAATCGCGGATGTTTCGGTTACCGATAGAAGGGCAGGTCAGATCTGTGGTACTGGCCCAAAGAAGAAACCGGAACACACTCCACAGAGCCGGATTGAGCGGCTTCATAAAAAATAGAAGTGTTTTAAAGGAAGAGACGGACATCATCTTCAAGTTCGGCGGGGTATGGATCATCTCAAAGCACAGGTTGGAAATTTCAGGGTAGGTAAAATCCTCCGGTCCACCAACGTTGACGATCCGGTTATCGGGTGTGAGGTTCGCGGCGATAAACTCCGCGACATCGCGTGGATGGACCGGGCTGAAGCGGTACTCTTCTTCCGTTTTAATCAGGTTTATTGAACCTTTTTGAGCGGAACTCATGAACGTCCGCCAGACATCGGTGAAGTAGCTTGACGGGCGGATGATCAGATAACACAGTCCGCTCTTAACCAATTCACCTTCAAAATCATGCTTGGCTCTTAATAAAGGAACAGAGAGATCAGTATCCACTCCGGCAACGGAGATGTATATGAAATTCGTTATACCGGCTTTCTTCGCGGCGTTCAACAGGTTGAGGTTGCTCTGATAATCCACATCGCGAAAATCCGTCAATTTTTGAGGGCGTCCAATGCCAATTGTGGTGACAACCAGTTCTGCGTTACGCAGGATCTCGCCTGGCACTTCCGGTTGCCGGAGATCAAGTGAATGCAATCCCGCCAGCCCGCAGCGGAGAGGCTCAAGCCTGTCGATTGTTCTATCTATGGCCACAACTTTGTGACCCTGTTCCAACAGAACAGATGTGACCTCGTATCCAAGATTGCCAGCCGCGCCGGCGACAATAAGTCTCATATTTGTATGGTAGTTTTCAAAGAAGAAAACGTCCTCCTCCCATTCCTGATTTCTTGCGCGTTTGACCACATCTCCGCAATACAGGGATGTATGCAAAACACGACATATTTCACAGATTATGCAGAACCGGAACCGCTGGAGAACACCCGGTTAAACAATTTCAGTGCCTGATGGATCTCTTTCTGTACGTCCTCCGGCTGCCCTGCGCATACTGTTTCAAACCATGCCTGACGGGCACGCATAACGCCTTCCACCAACGCCTTCCCATGCGGTGTGAGGTGCAATTCACGTGAACGCCGGTCGCCTGGTACATCTACGCGTTCCAGAAGATTCTGGTTGACCATGCGGTCGACGAGTTGGCTGACCGCGCTCTTGTTCGTCTCCATCAAGCTGGACATGCGCGTGATCTCGCAGGAACCCATATAGTACAGATGGGTCATCATGTTCATTTGAGTGGGGGTTACGTCATTTTGCTGCAAATAACCCTGGTAGCTGTCCATCGCCTGCTTAAGGGTCACGGAAAACAGCGTTTTC